>CAIMVB010000171.1 GCA_903844785.1 uncultured Rhodospirillales bacterium
CAAAAAGGTGGATGCCATTCGGCAACTCCTGGCGCAGAAGAAGATGATGACGGTGGATGAACTCCGCCGCGGCATCGAAAGCATCCCGCAGGATGAATATTTCGCGCTTGGCTATTACGAACGCTGGTTGCGTTCCATCGCAGCACTCATGCTCGAAAAAGGCGTGATCCAGCAGGAGGATTTGGCATGAGCGCCGCGCCCGATAGCCCTGCGCCGCGCTTTGCCGCGGGCGCGCAAGTGCGCG
The DNA here is from genome assembly GCA_903844785.1 of uncultured Rhodospirillales bacterium. Taxonomy (GTDB): domain Bacteria; phylum Pseudomonadota; class Alphaproteobacteria; order Acetobacterales; family Acetobacteraceae; genus Neoroseomonas. The sequence goes on from CAIMVB010000171.1 coordinate 245, forward strand.
TGAAGGATGATTGGCCGGAAACCCGTGGCCCTTGCCATATCCGCACACCCTATTACGTGCGCGGCCGGCTTGGCCGGGTGGTGCGCCCGCTGGGGGCCTTCCCGAACCCGGAAGATTTGGCCTTCGCCCGCCCGGCACCGCGCCGGCAGCTTTACCATGTGCTGTTCGAACAACCGCCCATTTGGAATGAGGGTAAGGCCGGCGATACGGTGATGGTGGAAATCTTCGAACATTGGTTGGAGGAAGCCTGACATGGCCGCCCCCCCTTCTGGCGCGAGCCTCGCGCTGCTCGACAAGCTGGTCGCCGCCCTTAATGCCAAGGGGCTGGTGAGTGAGGCTGAGATCACCGAACGCCAAGCGATCACCGACCGCGCGAGCCCTGAGATTGGCGCACGCATGGTGGCCCGCGCCTGGACAGACCCGGATTACTACGCGCTGCTGATGCGCGATGGGAAAGCGGCGGCTGAGGCGATGGGCGCTTCCATGGCTGGTGCGCCGGAATTGGGTGTATTGGAAAATACGCCAAGCCAGCATCATCTGGTGGTTTGCACGCTGTGTTCCTGCTACCCGCGCGCGCTGCTGGGCTATCCGCCGGGCTGGTATAAATCTTTCGCCTATCGTTCACGCGCTGTGCGCGAACCGCGTGCCGTGCTGGCGGAATGGGGCACGCAACTGGCTGATGATGTGGAAATCCGCGTGGTGGATAGCACGGCGGATTACCGCTGGATGGTGCTACCCATGCGCCCCAAGGGGACGGAAGGATGGAGCGCCGAGAAATTGGCTTCCATCATCACGCGCGATGCTTTGGTTGGGGTGGCGGTGCCAAGGGTGTGAGGCTTCTGCCTCAACTCAGCAACCAAACCATTACCGTCCCACCTGAAGTCAGCAGGATATGGCCGAAGGGCACGGCGGCGGTATAGCCCAGCACCGCAATGGGGCTGCCGGATTTTTCCTGCAACGCCGCCAAAGCCGCTGTCATGGTTTGCGCCCCGGAAAGCGCGCCCAGCAGCAAAAGCGGGTTCATCCGCAGCACATAGCGGCCAATAAAAAGCCCAACAAATTGCGGCACCAAAGTTACAAAAACCCCGGCGATCAGCAGGCCAAAGCCCACTTCGCGCACCGCTTCCAGGAATACCGGCCCGGCATGTAGCCCGATCATGCCCACAAAGGCGGCCAGGCCAAGCGATGTCATCATGGCAATCGCGGCATCCGGAATACGCGCGAAATGTGGCCGGCGGGACCTGAGCCAGCCAATGAAAAGTCCGGCCAGCAGGGTGCCCACACTGGTGGAAAGCGCGATATGCGCGCCACCAATGTCCACACCCACCACGGTTCCGATCAGCCCACCAAGGAAAATGGCGAGGCCGAGCGTGATGTAATCCGTCGCATCAGTGGGGCGAATGGCGGCACCCGCCAGCGCCGCCGCTGCTTCGACGTGTTTCTCCGTGCCGATAAGGGTAATGATATCGCCGCGTTCCAGCCGGGTTTCCGGGCTGATGGGCACTTCAAGCCCGCTGCGCAGGATGCGGCGCAGGAAAACGCCACGCGCTTCCGGCATTTTGCCAAGTTCCGTGATGCTGCGCCCCGCCACATCCTTGCGGGAGACATAAACATCCAGCGATAGCGCTGCGATATCCAGTAATTCCTTGTCTTCAACTTCCCGCGCTTCGGCGCCCAGAAATTCAATCAGCACATCACGTCGCGCTTCAAGCGCGATCACATCCCGTGCCTGCAGCACCAAATCAGGGCGTGGTTCCATCAGCGCATCGCCGCGCCGTATCCGCTGGATGAATATGCGCTGTCCCGGTGCCAAGGCTTCCGCTTGTGCCACGGTTTTTCCAGCCAAGCCTGCGTTGTCTTCAATGGCATAGGCGCGGATTTCTACTGGCCGCCAGGCAGAGGCAATGCCGGCGCGTTGGCGCGTGATACCATATTTTTCTTCAAGCTTGCGGGCTTCTTCGGCCACATCAATGCGCAGCAGCGCAGGGCCGACAAGCGTAGTCATCAAAATCACCCCAAGCGCGCCGAACAAATAGCAAAGCGCATCAGCAACGGCGATATGGCTGATCATCTGGTCGCGCTGTTCCTTCGGGATGGGCAGCGCGCGAATGGCTTCGGCCGCTGTGCCAATGGCCGGTGATTCTGTGGTGGCGCCGGAAAAAAGCCCGGCGGCGAAGCCCGCATCCAGCCCCAGAACCCGCGCGGCAATCACCGCAGTTGCGATGGCGGTCAAGGGCACAAGGATGCCAATGGCGATGCCGGGCAAACCATCGCCTTTCACAGCGCTTAGGAATTTCGGGCCAACCGAATAACCAATGCCGAACAAGAACAGCAGAAACAGGATGGAGCGTGCAACCTCTGACACCGGCACTTCGGCGAATTGGCCAATCAGCAAGCCAGCAAATAGGGCGCCGGTCACCGGCCCAAGGCCAAAGCCGCGAAATTTGAATTGCCCGATGAAAAATCCAAGGCCGAGCACCAGAAAGACTGAGAGATCGGGATGAGCTTCCAGGAAGTGAACAAAATCCGCGATGGCCATGTGCCCGTTTCCGCTTCAAGGCAGTGAAGCGCGAACTTGAACTATGGGGATGCCCTTGCCAAGTGATTGCGAATTGTTATTTATTTGGTGGCGTATTCATCAGGCCAAGGGCTTCGCGATAGACATCGCGGCGCTTGCGCCCCGTGGCCTTGGCAACCGCCTCAGCGGCATCCTTCACTGAAAGCCCGCCCGCCAAGGCAGTGCGAAGCTGCGCGGTTACTTCTGCATCCCCCACCACTTCCTCGGCGGCCGCTGGGCCGACCACGATGCAAATCTCGCCCCTGGCTCCGGCGCTGGCGTAATGGGCGGCAAGCAGGCCAAGGCTATCCCGCCGCACTTCTTCAAACCGCTTGGTCATTTCCCGCGCCACGGCGGCGGGGCGGTCTGGGCCGAAGGCCGCGGCCATGTCTTCCAGGCTTTTCGCCAGGCGGTGCGGTGCCTCATAAAAGATCATGCTCGCGGCAAGCCCCGCCTGTTCCAGCGCACGGAGCCTTGCCAGTGCCACTTGCCGGGCACCCTGGCGGGGCGGCAAGAAACCCTCAAACAGGAAAGGCTGGGGCGGGAGCCCTGAGAGGATCAGCGCCATCACCGCGGCATTGGGCCCGGGAATGGCCGAAATGGGCAGCCCTGCCGCGATGGCGGCGCGCACCAGGCGAAAGCCCGGATCACTCACCAGCGGGGTACCCGCATCGGACACCAAGGCCAGGCTTTGACCCCGGGCAAGCATTTCCATTATCTGGGGCAGTTGCGTCGCTTCATTGTGATCATGCAGGGGAATAAGACGCGCCTGAACACCCAGGCGCGTGAGCATTGCGCCGGTAGTTCTGCTATCCTCGCAAAGCACCGCGTCGGCGGCCTTCAGGGTAGCCAGGGCGCGGGGCGGAAGATCCCCCATATTGCCGATGGGGGTCGCAACCAGTGTCAGACCCGGCCCAAAAACGGGCGCAGCCGAAGGATGGACCGACCGTGCCTCGTTTTGCGTTTCGCTTGCCGCCACGTCTTTGCGCCTTTTTCTCACTCATCTTGCTTGTCGCTCTCAGCGCCTGTGCTCCGCAAGCCCCCCATGTTTCGGCCGGCCCGCCGCGCGCCGTGCCCGTTGATACGCAGCGCAACCGGGTAGCGCTTTTGCTGCCGCTTTCGGGGCCACAAGCGCCGCTTGGCCAAGCGCTGCAGCAGGCGGCCGAATTGGCGCTGTTCGAAACCAACGACCCGCGGGTTGAATTCCTGCCCATCGATACTGCCGGTAACGCCACGAATGCAGGTGATGCCGCACGGCGGGCTGTGAGCCTTGGTGCGGTTAGCATGGTTGGTCCGCTGACCTCGGCGGAAACTGCGGCCATGACCTATATCGCCAATGCGGCCCGCGTGCCGGTTTTGGCCCTGACCAATGATGGCAGCCTGGCCGGGCCAGGCGTTTGGACGCTTGGGATTACGCCTGTACAACAAATGCGCCGCGTGATGGGGGCGGCGATGTCCACCGGTGCGCGGCAATTCGGGCTTGTTGCGCCGGATGATGCCTTTGGACGTGCGATGGCGGCGGCGATGCGGGCCACCGCTGCGGATTTCAATCTGCCAAGCCCTGCCATCGTATTGTATAATCAACAAGCCGGGGCAGCGGGGCCGGTTGCTGAATTGGCGCGGCGGACAAATCAGGCGATGGAAGCGGTGGTAATTGGCGCGACTGGTTTTCGCGCGCGTGAATTGGCGGCAGCATTGAAGGCCGCCGCGCTGGAGAACCCGCGCCCCATTCTGCTTGGTCATGCGCTTTGGGCGGCCGATGCGGGGCTTGCCAATGAACCCGCCTTGCATGGCGCGCTTTACCCGGCACCTGATGAAAGGGCGCGCAGAGACTTTGACGTGCAGTATCAGCAGGCTTTCGGCCAAACTGCGCCGCGCGTGGCTGGGATAGCCCGTGATGCGGCACTCATTGCGGCGGGCGTGGCCCGATCACCGGCCGGCACAACACCGGATGCCATGCCGCTGATAAGTGGCGTTGATGGCCCGCTGAAGCTTGGCCCCGCAGGCGCGGTGGAGCGCGGCTTGGCGCTTTACCGCGTGGGGGCGAATGGTGAGGCGATCCTGGTTGAAGGGCCGACGCCGCCCGGCATAGGTTTCTGAATGCGCAAGGGGCGTTGCTTCGATTGCTTCGATTGCTTCGGTAGCAAGAAAGGCGCCCATGCGTAATTGGATGCGTTTTGCGATTGGTATCGCCATTGTGCCATCTTTGGCGATTGGCCTGTTGATGCTTACCCGTGAACTGCGCGTGGCGCCGGGCTTGGCGGCAATTGCCGCGACCATTTGCGTGAGCTTATTTCTGGCTTGGGGTTGGCACGCAAGGCTGACGCAGATTGCCGAGGCAGTGCAGGAAGCTTTGGGCCAAGCAGCCCCGGAACCTCAGGATCATTCGCCCGCGCCGGCCTCTTTGGAAGCTGAGGCCTTGGCCTTTGGCATTCGCCGTGTGACCCGCAGCATGGCTGAGCAACGGCTGATGCTTGATAGCCTGCGCCGTGCCGATGCTGCCATTCTGGAAAACCTCCCGGCGCCGGTATTACTGCTTTCCAGTGACCGCACGGTGCTGCGGGCCAATTCTGCCGCGCGCGATATGCTGGGGCCAGATTCAGGCGGGCAGGGGCCTGATGTTGCGGCGCTGCTGCGCCACCCTGTGCTTGGCGCCGCCATGGATGAAGTGCTTGTAGAAGGCGGTTCTGTCACCACGGAATTGCATCTGCCCGTGCCTGTCCCACGCGAAGTGTCTGCCCGTGTGGTATTGCTTGATCCCCCGCTGGGCGATGGCGGAAGTTTGCTGGTTTTGTTGATTGATCGCAGCCGTGAAGCTGCCATCGAAAGGACGCGCGCGGATTTCGTGGCCAATGCCAGCCATGAATTGCGCACACCATTGGCAAGCCTGCTTGGTTTCATTGAAACCCTGCGCGGCCCCGCCGCTGATGACCCCGCCGCACAGCAGCGTTTCCTCGGCATCATGGCCGAACAAGGCGCCAGAATGCGCCGGCTGATTGACGATCTTTTGAGCCTTTCGCGTATTGAAATGGAAGAACATCAGCCACCCACCGGGGAAGCGCCACTCGGCATGATCATCAGCGCTGAGGCCGAGGCGCTGCACCCGCTGATCGCGCAGCGAAATATGGCTTTGGCATTTGATCTAGAACCAGAAATCATAGCAGCCCCGGCCAATGCTGATCAGCTTGCCCAGGTTATTCGCAATCTGCTTGGCAACGCCGTCAATCATGGGCGGCAGGGGGGACAGATTACGGTGACGCTTCGCATCGCCCCTGGCGAAGCGCCTGGCTTTCGTTCGGGTGCTATTTTGAGCGTTGCTGATAACGGCCCTGGTATAGCCAAGCATCATTTGCCGCGTCTGACTGAACGCTTCTATCGGGTGGATCAGGCGCGATCACGACAAAGCGGTGGGTCTGGGCTTGGGCTTGCCATTGCGCGGCATATTGTCATTCGCCACCGAGGCAGGCTTTCGATTGAAAGCACCGAAGGGGTGGGGACCAAGGTCAGTGTCTGGCTGCCAACGGGCTAGCCTGCTGGCGTAGGCTGGTCCATGATCCTGACGTAATAACAACGCTATAAAGAAAGCCCAGAAGCGCCGCTGAGGTGCTGATTTTCGAGAATTTCTCTATGGGGCCTAATTTCATCGGCGAAGAACCCGGCGAGCGGCACTTCACCTCTGGCGCGGCGTTCCGTATTGCGCATGAAAAAGCTTTCCGTACCATGGGCTGGAAGCCGGAAGTTGGTATGGAAGAAGGGCTTCGCCGCCTGACCGCCTGGAGAGAAAGCAATGAAGGGAAAACGTCATGAACATGAAACGCCGTAGTCTTTTGACCTCAGCAGGTGCGGTTTTGGCCGCGCCGGCCCTTGCGCAGCCACGTTGGCCTGATCGACCAATTGAAATCATCGTCGGTTTCGTCGCGGGGGGCGCGACGGATTTGGACGCGCGCAGCTACGCGGCGGCTTTGGAAAAGCGCATTGGCGGATCAGTGGTGGTGGTCAATCGCCCCGGTGCTGGTGGTGAGGTGGCACTTGCGGCTGTGGCGCGTTCACGCCCTGATGGCCATACGATTGGCACCACCAATATGCCGGGCCTGCTGACCATCCCGATCGAACGTACGGCGCAATTCAAGCTGGATGATTTTGTTGGCATCGGCAATCTGGTTACTGATCCATCCGCCATCACGGTACATGAGGATAGCCCTTACCGTAGCTTGGCTGATTTATTGGCGGCGGCACGGGCGCGGCCTGAAACCATCACCTATGCGTCACCCGGTGTTGGCACCGATGATCATTTGCAATTGGTGCTGCTTCAGGCGTTGACAGGAACGCGCTTTACGCATGTGGTCTATCAGGGTGACCCGCAACTGCGCACCGCCGTGCTTGGCAAGCAGGTGGATTGCATGGGCCTCAATCTGGGCCCAGTCACGGCCAATCAGGAAAAGCTCCGCGTCCTGTCCCAGGGGGGGGCAACGCGCAGCCGCTTCCGCCGGGATGTGCCAACCCTGATCGAATTGGGCTTCCCGGTGCAGATGGCATCCGAACGCGGCTTGGTGATGCCGGCTGGCACACCACCCGCCATTGTGCAGCGCCTGCGCGAAGCCACCGCCGATATCGCGCGTGATCCGGATTTTGTTAAAATCCTGGAAAGCCGATACACAGAACCTGCTTTTGAAGCTGGCGATGCTTGGTTTACGCGCCTGCGCGGGCAGGAGGCCGAATATCGGAAGCTTTGGCAGACAACGCCCTGGTCCCAAAAGTAACGGGGGTCCGTTAACCCTTTTGCCCCGTCGGGTGTGGTTGACCATGCCCGGCGGGGATGCCATGGCAATGCGTGATGAGTGGCACGCATTCCTCCTTGACGCGGCGGCGGTTCCTTTTTCTACAGGGCCCCATAACCCCGTTTTTTAGCGAGGTTGCGGCAGGCCTGCGTGCCTTTGGCCATCGCGTCTTTCGCATCAATCTCAATCTGGGTGATCGGCTTTTCTGGCATGGGCCCGATGCGGTGGATTATACGGCGCGGCCTGAAGAATGGCCTTCATGGATTGCCGATTTTCTGAAGCAGAACGAGATTACGGATATATTGCTGCTGGGCGAACAGCGTTTTTATCATAGCAGCGCCATTGAAGCCGCTAAGGCCCTGGGTATTGCCGTGACCGTGACGGATTTCGGCTATCTTCGGCCGGATTGGATTACGCTGGAACGTAACGGTATGGGGGGGGATAGCCTATTCCCCCGCAATCCCGCCGAAATCCGCCGATTGGCGCAAGGGCTCAGCCCGCCTGACTTGTCACCCAAGTTCAGGGATCATTTTCTGCGGCAGGCTTTCTGGGATGTTATCTATCACGTCGCTGGCCTTTGGCCCTTTGCCTTTCGTCATTATCACAGCCATCAGATCATGCATCCCCTGATGATGTATGCCGGGCTTGGCCGCCGCTTGTTGTTGCGACGCTTTGAAAATCGGCGCTCTGCGGGCGTGATGCGTAAGCTCAGCCAAGGCGGCGCAGCGTTTTGGATTTTTGCGATGCAGATGGAAACCGATTTTTCGCTGCGCGCCTATTCAGCTTTTCCCGATATGGATACGCCGCTGCGCCTGACCATCAATTCTTTCGCGGCCCATGCGCCAAGGGATGCGGCATTACTGATAAAGCTGCATCCGCTGGATCCCTGCGTGAAACATTGGCCTTCCCGCATAGAAGCCCTGGCCAAGGCTGCAGGCATTGCTGGGCGGGTTCATTGGGCACCGCTTGGCAAGCTTGATGATATGCTTGTGCTCGCCAAGGGTTTCATCACCGTCAATAGCACCGCCGCGACACGCGCCATGATTTTAGGCAAGCCCGTGAAACTTTTGGGCAAGGCGGTTTATGATGTGCTTGGGCTTGCCCATCAGGGGTCGCTTGATTCTTTCTGGGTGGATGGCATCCCGCCTGATCAAGATTTGTTGCAGGATTTTTTGGCCCTGCTTTGTGAAGCGTTTATGGTGCGCGGTGTTTTTTATCATCGCCCCGGGCTTGATGCTGCCGTGGCCGCCACCGTGGCAAGGCTTGATCAACGCCTGATCAATCTTCCAAGCCGAGCGGCGCAAGCCGAAAGCGCCATAGCCTGATTGCGGGATCGCCAAGCCACCCGATACGCCGTATCAGGCGCGCCCCAATAGCTGCGCGATGTGCCTTCGCGCCCAGCCTTGCATTGCGCGCAAGCCCGCCCACCGTCCCACCCAGAGGCGCCCCGTAAGATGTGGGGCGCTAAGGCGCCCTCAATGGCCGCGAGTTGGGAGAGCCTTTCCCTAAAGCGCTCTAGCCCAGGATCCATGGGTAAAGCGCCTTATCACGCCCATCCCGGCCGGCGCTGGGGTGGCTTCCGGCAGCGCCAATTGGCCGTTGGGCTGCTCGCCTTGCCAGGGCAGAACCCGGTATGCCGACCAGAAGGCGGGCAGGTGGGGCTTAGCCCCCAGCCGCTTGGCTGGAAGGTAGAGGCACGGTGCATGCGCTTTCATGGCGCGGCCGGGAAGGCTTTTTCTCACGCTTTGAGCAGGATTTACCAATGATAAAAATGCTGTAATGATTATATTTACAATAATAATTAATTTGCTATTATTCAAGAAACATTATTCTACCGGTAAGATGTTGCGATTCGGATATGAGGAAAGATTTTATGGGAATGGGCTGCTCCGGGCAGCGGTTTGGTGCAGGGGTGGTCCATATCCTGCTGCTGCTCAGCCTCGTGGGATGTGGTCCGATGGCGGATCGGACGCCGGCGGCTGCGCCTGAACCCATGCGCATCATGGATCCTGTAGTGGCTTTCGCCGCGGACCCATCCGTGAATGGTGAGGCACAGGTCGTGCTGCCTGATACCGGTGAGACTGTGCGGTTGCGCATGGTGCGCCAATACGCGGCAGCCAGTGGGCGGGAATGCCGCGAAGTGCGCGTGGCCTACCGAAGCGGTGAACAGAACCGGCTTTTCTGCCGCGCCGGCACAGGATGGATTGAAGCGCGACAGCTGCTTTCGCAACCAGGCATAAGGTGATGAACCTGCGCGCAGAATTGGCCATCATCGGACGCGGGGCGCGGATGCAGCAGCGCGTGATTGGCGCGCTCATCATACGCGAATTGGGCGGACGGTTTGGACGTTACTATTTTGGGTATGTCTGGCTATTCATCGAACCCATGCTGCTCGGCGCGGCGATTGGTTTACTTCACTATTGGCGAGACCGCCCCACGGCATTTGGCCCCTTTGAATTCTTCGCCATTGGCTACATCCTCTTCTTTGTGTTTCGGGGTATTTTGAACCGCGCGCCGTCTGCCATACCCGGCAATCAGGCATTGCTGTATCATCGTCACGTTACTCTACCTGATATTTTCTTCGCGCGGCATATCATCGAATGTATCGCTTGCGCCGGCGTTCTTATTCTCATGCTCTTCGGTCTTTATGTGGTGGATGGGAGCATCCCTGAAAGCCCGATAAAGATAGCGGCTGCAATGGCGTTGATGGCGCTACTCAGTCAGGGGCTGGCCTTTCTTTGGGCGTCAATGTCGTATGCGGTGGATGTCGCTGGGCGCTTCCTGCAAGCGATCACCTTTTTGATTCTGCCGATAGGGGGGCTGTTTTTCCTGGTTGAATGGTTGCCGGTTTGGGCTCAGGAAATCATGCTCTGGATCCCAACCGTCCATATTTTCGAATTGTTGCGAGATGGCCAATTCGGATCGCGCTTTCGCGCTATTTATGATCTTTATTATGTGGCGGGCTGGATTGTGGTGACGCATCTGCTGGGGCTTGCCGCGCTCCGCATCACGCGTCAGCGTATTGGGCTTGAATAGGCTTCGCATGAGCCTGGAACTCATCAATGTCTATAAATCCTATCCCATGATCAGTGGGCGCAAGGTGGTTTTGAGCGGGGCGAATGGCCATATCTCGCGTGGCGAAAAAATAGGCATCCTTGGGCGTAATGGTTCCGGAAAATCTACATTGGTTCGCATGTTTGCGGGTGTGGAAGCACCCACAAAAGGGCGTATAAAATGCTCAATGTCGATTTCCTGGCCGATTGGTGTTTCGGCGGGCGTCAAGCCTACCCTGACCGGTGAGGAAAATGCGCGCTTCATCGCCCGGCTTTATGGCCGGAATGAAAAGCGTACGGTCGAATTTGTGGAAAGCTTCGCAGAACTTGAAGAATATCTGCGCATGCCCATCATGACTTATTCTTCTGGCATGCGCTCGCGTCTCAGTCTTTCCATCTCGCTCGCGGTGGATTTCGATTGCTACCTGGTGGATGAGGCTTTGGCTGTTGGGGATACGCGCTTTGGTCGCGCCTTTGCCGAACGGATCGAAAGATCCGGCCTGATCCTTGTTTCCCATTCCCCCGCCTTGGTTCGCCGGCTTTGCACCCGTGCTGCCGTACTCGATCAAGGTAACCTCACTTTTTATGATGACCTAGATGAAGCTCTTGCGACGTACAACGCGCTCTGAGAGCGCTTCAGGCCCGCTTTGGCGGACAGAAGAAATGCCGGAAGGCCAGCAGAATTGGCTTAAGTGGCTTTTGCGGAAGCCATTCTTGCTGCTTGTGATCCTGCCAACCCTGCTGGCCGCGCTCTATTTTTACGCGGTAGCGGCGCCGCAATATGTTTCTGAGGCACGTTTCGTGGTCAATTCGCGCAGCAGCGACGCCAATGCGCAAATGTCAGCCATGCGCGGCTTGGCCGGCGCAGCTTTGGGCGGATTTGGGGGCGCAGCCTCTGGCGAAGCCAATAGTGTGCGCGACTTTTTGACCTCATTGGATGCGGTGATGGAGGCGGATGCCCGGCTTGACCTCATTTCACTGTGGCGACGACCGGAAGCGGATTTCCTGGCAAGACTCTGGGACACTGAGCCTGAATTGTTGACGCGTTACTACAATAGTATGGTGAATGTAACGCTGGATCCGACAACCAATGTGACTACCCTGCGCGTGCGAAGTTTTCGCCCGCAGGATTCTCTGACCTTGGCGGAAGCCTTGCTTGAAAGCGCCGAAGCCTTGGTCAATCGCCTTTCTGAACGCGCGAGGAATGATACACTCCGCTTGGCGCAGCAGGAGATTGATATAGCGGAACGGCGCGTTCTTGAAAGTCGTTCGGCGATGGTGCGCTTTCGTGAACAGGAACGGGATTTGGATAGTGCCGGTACGGCACAGGCGGCTGTGGCGCTGCGTGGACAATTGGAGGCGGCACTGGCGCAGGCACGGGCGGAATTGACCGAAAGGCTGCAATTCATGCGCCCGGATAATCCGGCCTTACAAGTCACGCGCAACCGTATTGAGGCCTTGGAACGCCAGATAGTAGCTGAAAGGTCGCGCCATACCGATACGACTGCTGTTGTTGATAATGCAGTCTTATCGCGGCAATTGGCTGCCTATGAAAGGCTTATGCTGGAACGCCAATTCGCGGACCAACAATTGGCATCAGCGACAGCTAGCCTCGAATCCGCACGGGTCGAAGCGCAGCGTCAGCATCTATACCTTGCGCGCATTGTGCAGCCTAATCTTGCGGTATATCCGTTGTATCCGCGCAAGCTGACCAATCTGGCGAGTATTTTCGTGGTTCTTGCCATTGCCTATGGCATTGGCTGGCTTCTGATTGTTGGGATGCGTGAACATGCGGCATAAGAACCTTCAAATGTTTCGCGCGGCCTTACTGATCCTTTTGGCGCTGTTTTGCGTGGTGCAGGTTTCAACTTCCGCCGCGCAAGGCCAATCCAATGCCGGGTCATCCGGGGTTATTCCTGGGATGCCAAGCTTCCCACGGCAAGTCATACCAACCCTTCCTGGCTTGCCGCCGGGTGGGGATCAAATGCAACCGCCACCCGTTTTTGACCAAAGAAGCCTCGCGGATTTGCCGGGCCAGTCTCGCGGCACGGAACGCGTCGGCAGCCCCACCCAGGCAGAAGGCGGGCCAACGCTTGTAACGCCGCTTGGCGATTTGCAACGCGTGGCTGGGCCCGCCACGGCGGTATTTGGCGCCGCGCTTTTTACAGGGCAGGCGCAATCTTCGTCTGATGCGCCCAACCCCAATTATGTGCTGGCTCCGGGGGACCGCGTCAGTGTGCGTGCCTGGGGCGCGGTAGATGCGGAACAG
>CAIMVB010000172.1 GCA_903844785.1 uncultured Rhodospirillales bacterium
CGGCCTGCAGGGTCTGTGACCAGCACAGCGCCCACACGGCGCCGATGCATGGCCGCGCAGGCTTCCTGCACGGTCGCATCCGGCCCCATGGTCAGGGGGTGCTGGTCGCGGACCATTTCTCCCATGCTGCGTTCCTGCATGGCTTCCTCCTGTCTTCGATCCGTAATCTAGATGAAAGCGCGGCGGGTTTGATTGACCCAACGCAAGTTTGATGGGGTGAAGCCCTGCGCTGGCTGTGGCATTAAGCGCCCATGCAGCGCGTTGATCTTGCCCTGGTCTTGGCCGTGGATGCTTCATCCTCCGTGGATCGGGCGGAATTCGACCTGATGATTGGCGGCTATGCCGCGGCCTTTCGGGACGCGGAGATTGGACATGCCCTGCTTTCCGGCCCGGCGGGGGTTTCAGCCGTGGCGATGCTTTTTTGGTCTGGCCTGGGCGCTCAGGAAATCGCCATCCCCTGGACGCTTCTGACCGCACCCGCCGAGGTGTCGGCCGTGGCCGAGGCGATTGAGGCGCTGCCCCGCCTGGTACCCCCCGGCGCGACCGCGCTGGGTGAGGGCATGGCGGCGGCACTTGCCCTTTTCGCCCATGGCCCCACTGAGGCGCGCCGGATGGTCTTGGATGTCTCGGGCGATGGCGCGCATAATCAGGGCCGGCCGCCTGGGCCAATCCGTGATATCGGCGTGCAGGCGGGCATTACCATCAATGCGCTGGCCGTGCTGAATGAGGAGCCTGATCTGGTGGCGCATTACGCCGCCGAGGTGATTGGCGGGCCCGGCGCCTTTGTGATGCATTGCCCAGATTACGAAAGCTTTACCGAAGCCATTCGGGAAAAGCTGCGGCGCGAAATTGCGGGGGTTTTCATTGCCTGAAGCCTCTGGCATGGCTTTTCGCATGATGCTTTTGATTCCCGGTCCCGTGCAGACCCGCCCCGAAACCCGCGCCGCCATGGCCCAGGATATCGCGCCCTGGGACCACGGCTTCCGCCCGACCTATGCGCGCATTCGAGAGCGCGTGCGCGATATCGCGGGCGGCATTGCGGGCGAGCATGCGACCCTGCCGTTGCAAGGTTGTGGCCATTTCATGATGGAAGCCGCCATTCGCAGCCTGGTGCCGCCGGATGGCAAATTGCTGATCCCGATGAATGGTTCCTATGCGTCGCGCATGGAACGCATTGCGCGCGAAATTGGCCGCCAAGTGGTGAAGCTTGATCTGCCGGATACGCGCGGTGCGCGGGAAGCAGATATTGCCCCGGTCCTCGCTGCTGATCCCGCGATCACCCATGTGTCCTTCGTCTATAGCGAAACTGGCAGCGGCATTGTGAATGATGCGGCGGGTATTGGCCGCGCGGTGCGGAATGCCGGGCGGCGCATGATCATGGATGCGGTTTCTGGCTTTGGTGCGCTGCCTTTCAACCTGGCCGAGCACCCCGAATGCGATGCGCTGATGTTCACTTCGGGCAAATGCCTGGAAGGCATGCCGGGCATTGGCTTTGCGGTGGCGCGGATTGATAGCATCAAGGCGCGGGCCGGGCAGGCGGGGTCC
>CAIMVB010000173.1 GCA_903844785.1 uncultured Rhodospirillales bacterium
CTGGGAAGGCCATCGCGCCGGGCGGGAGATCGGCTATTGCCACATCGAAAAACTCTCCAACCTGGATAAGCTGCCCCCCAGCGGCTTCACGATTTCCTGCCTGCCGGTGAAAGTCTATCGCGGTTCCGCTGGCTGGACCCGTGCTGTCGCGATTTTTGACGAATAAGGGGAAGGCCATGGCTCGACGTTTCATTGATATCTCGGTCGCGCTTAAGGGCGGCATCGCTTCCGATCCGCCCCATATGCTGCCCGAGATCGAATATCACGACCATCATAAGACCGCGCCGCGCCTGGCGCAGGAATTCGGCATTAGCGTGGATCAATTGCCGGAAGGACAATTCGCCGCGCGGGAAGTGGTGCGGATCACAACCCATAGCGGGACGCATCTTGATTCGCCCTATCACTTCTTCAGCCGCATGAATGAAAGGACGGTGCCGGGTGGGGAGCCCTCCTGGCGCATTGATGAAGTGCCTTTGGATTGGTGCTTTCAGCCGGGCGTGAAGCTAGATTTCCGGCATTTCCCCGATGGCTATGTGGCCACCCCGGAGGATGTTCAGGCAGAGTTGAAGCGTGTCGGCCATGTGTTGAAGCCGCTTGAAATTGTGGTGGTGAATACCCGCGCCGCCAGCCGCTATGGCCAGGATGATTTCATTCATAGCGGCTGCGGTGTTGGTCAGGCAGCGACACTTTGGTTGCTGGAACAGGGTGTGCGTGTCACGGGCATTGATGGCTGGTCCTGGGACGCGCCGTTTTCGCACACGAAAAAGAGGGTTCAGGAAACCGGTGATGCGTCCCTGATCTGGGAAGGCCATCGCGCGGGGCGCGAGATTGGTTATTGCCACATGGAAAAACTCACCAATCTGGAAAGCCTGCCACCGCATGGCTTCATGATTGCCTGCTTCCCCGTGAAGGTGCATCGCGGCTCCGCCGGCTGGACCCGCGCCGTCGCCATTATTGAGGAGTGACACCCATGCGGCGCCTGCTGGCCCTTGCGCTTTTGCTGATCCCTTTCGCGGCAAACGCCTATCCTGATCGGCCTGTTACCATCATCAACCCTTACGCTACCGGCAGCAGTACGGATGCGGCGGCGCGCGCCTTGGCCGAGGGTTTCACCCGTGAATTCGGGCAGAATTTCGTGGTGACCAGCCAATCCGGTGCTTCAGGCGTGGTTGGCATGCGCGCACTGATGGCTGCCGCGCCGGATGGCCATACGCTGGCCTATGCGCCATTGGTGCCGCTCGCCTTTCAGCCGCATCTGGTACGCAATACCGGGCTGGGGCCGGATGCCGTGGCGCCGGTCTGCAATGTGACCGAGAATATTCTGGGCGTGATGGTGAAAGCCGATAGCCCCTGGAAGACGCTGCCCGATATGATCGCCGCGGCGAAGCAGCGCCCCTTGAGCTACGGCTCTCCGGGGCCGAATTCCGCGCCGTTTCTGGGCGTGCACCGCGTGCAGGTTGCCGCTGGCGGGCAATGGACCCATGTGCCCTTTCGTGGCGATGGCGCTTCCTTGACCGAAGTGATCGCGGGGCGGCTAGATTTCGCGGCGATTGTGGTGGCGTCTGGCGTGCCCATGGCACGGGCGGGGCAGACGCGCTTGGTCGCGGTTTTCTCCGAAGGTCGCCACCCGGCTTTTCCGGATGTGCCAACCGCGCGCGAACAAGGCATTGACGCTTTCCAGCCTTCCTATGCGGCGCTGTGGGCGACACGCGGCACGCCAGAACCCGTTCTGGATCGGCTGCAGGAAGCCTGCCGCCGCGCCATGGAAACGGAAGGCTTCAAGCGCTTCTCGGAAAACTGGGGCGCAGTGCCGCAGTTTCGCAGCCGCGCCGATCTCGGGCGCCTGCTCGCTTCTGAATATGAAGCCACCGGCAAGGCATTTCGCGAATTGGGCGTGCAACCCGAATAGCGTGAGGGCTTATTCGACGGTGACGCTTTTCGCCAGGTTGCGCGGCTGATCCACATCCGTGCCCTTCAGCACGGCCACGTGATAAGCCAGCAATTGCACCGGAATAGCGTGCAGGATAGGCGCGGCAAAAGCCGGCACACGCGGCAGCACTACGATACGCTCGGCAAAGCCGCGCAGCTTTTCCGCGCCCAGATCATCGGTGAAGGCCATCACGCGCCCGCCGCGCGCTGCGGATTCCTGAAGATTCGACGCGGTTTTTTCAAAGAGCGGGCCTGAAGGACAAAGCGCGATCACCGGCACGGCAGGGTCAATCAGTGCAATCGGGCCATGCTTCATCTCGCCGGCCGCATAGCCTTCAGCGTGGATATAGGAAATTTCCTTGAGCTTCAGCGCCCCTTCCAAAGCAATCGGGAACAGCGAACCACGCCCCAGGAAAAGTACATCCCGCGCCTTGGCCACTTCCGCCGCCATGGCGCGGATTTCGCCATCACGTTCCAGCACGGCGGCGGCATTAGACGGCACTTCCAGAAGGGCAGCCGTAAGTTCCGCTTCCTGCGCGGCACTGATCGCGCCTCGGGCGCGGCCAAGCCCAATGGCAAGGCAAGCAAGGAC
>CAIMVB010000174.1 GCA_903844785.1 uncultured Rhodospirillales bacterium
CATCAGCCATTCATCGGTGGAACGCGTGATCGGCCCGGATGCGACGATTGCGCTTGATTTTGCGCTGATGCGCCTGACGGGCATGATGGAAAAGCTCACGATCTATCCCGCGCGCATGCAGGCCAATCTGGAAAGCCTGGGTGGTGTGGTGCATAGCCAGAAGGTGCTGCTGGCGCTGACCCAGGCGGGCATGAGCCGCGAGGATGCCTATGCCACCGTGCAGCGCTGCGCCATGGCAACCTGGCAGGCTTTGGGCAGCGCGGGGGCCAAGGATTTCCGCACCAATCTTTTGGAAGATGCCGGTGTGGCGGCGCTCATGGATGGCGCGGCGTTGGATCGCGCCATGGATCCCGCGCGCGATTTTGGCCATGTGGAGACGATTTTCGCGCGGGTTTTCGGCGCGTAATGGGGGCTTCCCGGCGCCTTTCAGCGCCGGGGATGCAGTTCAAAAACTGAGCGGCGTGGCGTGCACCACCAAGGGCAGGCGCCGCACTTCGGCCAACACCGCTTCCGGCATCGGGCCATCCAGCCCAACCAGGCAAATCGCATCGCCGCCCGGCGCGGCACGGCCCAGATGCAGCGTGCCGATATTAATGCCCGCTTCCGCTAGCGCCGTGCCAAAGCGCCCGATAAAGCCGGGCTTATCCTGATTGGTCACATAAAGCATATGCGGCGCGAAATCGGCTTCCACCGCAATGCCCTTGATGGCGACCAGACGCGGCTTGTTTTCCGCAAGCAAGGTGCCAGCGATGGAACGTTGCCCCTGATTGGTCGTGACCGTGATGGTCAGCAGGGTTTGATATTCCCCGCGCCGTTCCAGAATGGTTTCCGCCACGTCAATGCCGCGTTCTTTCGCCAGAACCGGAGCATTCACCATATTCACCGCGCCCATTTGCGGCGTGAGCACGCCGGCCAGCGCGGCGGCCGTCAGCGGGCGGCGATTAAGCTCCGCCGCATGGCCTTCATATTCAATGCTGATCGCCTTGATCGCATCATCCTGCCCAGCCGTCAGTTGCCCCGCCATGGAACCAAGCAAACGCGCCAATTCCATATAGGGCTTTAACCGCGGCGCTTCTTCCGCCGTGACGCTTGGCATATTGATGGCGTTGGAAACAGCACCTGTCAGCAGGAAATCCGACATTTGTTCGGCGACTTGCAGCGCCACATTCTCCTGCGCCTCATTCGTCGCCGCGCCCAGATGCGGAGTGCAGACCACATTCTCCAGCCCGAAAAGCGGACTGTCGGTTGCGGGTTCAACCTCAAACACATCCAAGGCCGCGCCGGCCACATGGCCGGATTGCAGTGCCTCCGCCAAAGCCACCTCATCCACCAGGCCGCCACGGGCGCAATTGATCAGCCGCGCGCCCTTTTTCATGCGCGCGATATTCTCGCGCGAAAGGATATTGCGCGTCTGTTCCGTCATGGGCGCATGAAGCGTGATGAAATCAGCGCGCGCCAGCAATTCAGAAAGTTCCACCTTCTCAACGCCAATTTCAACGGCGCGCTTTTCCGAAAGGAAGGGATCGAAGGCAATCACCTTCATCTTCAGCCCATTGGCGCGATCAGCAACAATGCCGCCAATATTGCCGCAGCCGATCAGGCCGAGCGTTTTGGCGAAAAGCTCCACCCCCATGAAGCGGTTCTTTTCCCATTTGCCCGCCTTGGTGGAGGCTGAGGCTTCCGGCAATTGCCGCGCCAACGCGAACATCATCGCAATGGCGTGTTCGGCAGTGGTGATGGCATTGCCGAAGGGCGTATTCATCACCACCACACCACGCGCCGTGGCGCTGGTGACATCCACATTGTCAACGCCAATGCCGGCGCGCCCCACCACTTTCAGGCGCGGCGTGGCTTCCAGCACTTCGCGCGTCACCTTGGTGGCGGAACGCACTGCCAAGCCATCATACTCACCAATGATGGCGCGCAGTTCGGCGGGCGAAAGCCCGGTTTTCACATCAGCTTCAATGCCGCGCTCCCGAAAAATCGCGACTGCGGCGGGGCTGAGTTTATCGGAAATCAGAACGCGCGGCATGGGCCTCACGCCCCCGCCATTTCGGCCTGCACGCTGGCCAGCGCCCAATCCAACCACGGCAGCAGCGCCTTGATGTCACTGGTTTCAACCGTGGCACCACCCCAGATACGCAGGCCGGGCGGCGCATCACGATAGGCCCCCGCATCCAGCGCGACACCTTCCTTTTCCAGCAAGGACGCCACCTTCTTCGCCGCCGCGGCTTGGGCTTCAGCGCCAAGTGCCGTGAACCAGGGCGCGGTGATCGTCAGGCAGATGGAGGTGCAGGAACGTGTCGCCGCATCCTGCGCCAGGAAGCCATAGCCACTGCCCGCTGCGACCCAATCCGCAATCGCCGCCAGATTGGCTTCGCTCCGCGCAATCAGGCCCTTCAAGCCGCCAATGCTTTCCGCCCAGCGCAGCCCATCCAACGCGTCCTCAACACACAGCATAGAAGGCGTGTTGATGGTCTCACCTTTGAACACGCCTTCACTCAGCTTGCCGCCGCTGCTCAGGCGGAAAATCTTCGGCATGGGCCAGGGCGGAGAATAGGATTCCAGCCGCGCCACGGCGCGCGGTGAAAGAGCCAACATGCCATGCGCCGCTTCACCGCCCAGCACCTTCTGCCAAGACCAGGTGACGACATCCAATTTCGCCCAGGGCAGATCCATCGCAAAGGCCGCGCTGGTTGCGTCACAAATCGCGAGCCCTTCGCGATCAGCGCTGATGAAATCGGCATTCTTCAGGCGCACGCCGCTGGTGGTGCCATTCCAGACGAAAACCACATCGCGCTTGGCATCAACCGCGCCAAGATCCGGCAGCTTGCCATAGGGCGCATCAATCACGCGCGCATCGGCAAGCTTCAATTGCTTCAGCACATCGGTGGCCCAATCCTTGGAGAAGGATTCCCACACCAGCACATCCACCCCTCGCGCGCCGAGCATTGACCACAGCGCCATTTCAACCGCGCCGGTATCGGAAGCCGGCACAATGCCAAGCCGCCAATCTGCCGGCATGCCCAGGATGGATTTGGACAGCGTAATCACTTCCGCGAGCTTCGCCTTGGGTGTGGCGGCACGATGGCTGCGCCCAAGCAGCGCGCCTTCCAAAGCCGCGAGCGACCAGCCAGGACGCTTGGCGCAAGGACCGGATGAAAAACGGGGATTGGCCGGGCGGATCCCCGGCTTGGTGGCGCTTGCCATGATGTGGCTCCCTTCCAGAAGCGATTGCGCCCCGGTGGGGGGGCGTGGCCCGCAGCGTGGTTACGCCTGGGAAGGGGTGGGGATCAAGGGAAAAGCACGTGGAAGTTACGCGCCACCGCGTCTGTACCGCAGCAGAAAAACCCGCTTTTTGCGTCCTGCCCAGGGATGCGCCATGGTCCGGGTGACAAGGGGCGCTGTAACCCCAAACCAAGGGAGGTTTTGAATGTTCGACCGTCGCCGGCTTTTTGCGCTGACAGCGCTCTCACCCCTCGCCGCGCCCGCCATTCTGCGTGGTGCCGTGAGCCCCGCTGCGGCGCAGGCGCCCTGGCCCAACCGGCAAATCCGCATGGTTATTCCCTGGCCGCCTGGCCAGGCTACGGATGTGGTCGGGCGGCTTGCCGGGCAGCGTTTATCGGAACGCCTGGGCCAGGTGGTGGTACCGGAAAACCGCCCCGGCGCGGGTGGGCAAATCGGCACGGATTTGGTCGCCAAGGCACCGCCGGATGGCAATGTGATC
>CAIMVB010000175.1 GCA_903844785.1 uncultured Rhodospirillales bacterium
ATCAGCGCCATCTATGTCTCCTCACGCGGTTGGGCTTTGACCCTGGCCGCGCCTCTCTCTATAGGAACCGCAACACGGCGGGGGGCCTCTCTCGCCCGCCCGCCCTTTGAGGTTATGCCATGAACCAGCCCTTGATGCCCAAGGCCACCGCCGTGTGGCTGATTGACAAAACAGCGCTCACTTTCGACCAGATCGCCGAATTTGTCGGCATGCATCCCTTGGAAATCCAGGCCATCGCCGATGGCGAAGTGGCGCAGGGGATCATCGGCTATGACCCGATCGCGCATGGTCAATTGACGCGTGAGGAAATTCAGCGCTGTGAAGCTGATTCTGAAGCGCGGCTGCAGATGCTGACGGTGAATTCCTACCTGCCCAAGTCCAAGTCCAAAGGCGGGCGCTACACGCCGGTTTCCAAGCGCAATGATAGGCCGGATGCCATTGCGTGGCTTTTGCGCAATTTCCCGCAGGTGCCGGAAGCAACCATTGCGAAATTGCTTGGCACCACCAAGGAAACCATCGCCAAGGTGCGCGACAAAACCCATTGGAACAGCGCGAATATCAAGCCGCGCGACCCGGTGATTCTTGGCCTTTGCACGCAGTCCGAATTGAATGCCGCGGTAGGTGGCTTGGCTGTTATCAACCCGCAGCCGGAGGAAGAGGCAGCGGCCTGAAGCCGCGCCTTATCCTGGCGGCGCGCTGGTTCAATGCGGTTGGCTGGCTCGCAGCCTTTCCATTTCTTCCTTCAGGCGCAGCTTTTCGCGCTTAAGGCGGGCCAGGGTTTCGCCATCAGGCTTGGGTCGCAGATCCTCTTGAAAAATGCGTTGTTCAAGGGCGGCGTGACGGTCATTGAGGGAAGCAATCCGGGCATCCAAGCGCATACCGAAGCATCCTTTGCTGTGATGCGGCCCGGAAGGTTGGCCCTGTCCCGGGCAGCGCTGTCATGCTAGACGATTTTCAGGTGCCTTTGCATCAATTGTTTTCGACCCTGGCCCGAGGCCGATGATCGCTGACCGAGAAGCCCTGCTCCGCCGCCTGCATGAACTCCGTACCGAGCATCGCGATCTTGATACCGTGATCGCGCGGCTGGATAGCGGCCCGGTGGATCAATTGCAGTTGCAGCGGCTGAAAAAGCGCAAGCTGAAGCTGAAGGACGAAATCGCCTGGCTCGATAGCCAGCTTTTACCCGATATCATCGCCTGAAAGGGGCTGGATATGGCCGGAACAGCACTTGTGGGCGTGATCATGGGCAGCCGTTCAGATTGGGAAACGCTGCGCCACACCGCCGAAACCTTGGAAAAACTGGGCATTGCCCATGAAACCCGCGTGGTTTCCGCCCATCGCACGCCCGAACGCCTGTTTGATTACGCGAAGCAGGCGGCGGGGCGGGGGCTCAAGGTCATCATCGCCGGCGCCGGGGGTGCTGCGCATCTGCCCGGCATGGCCGCTTCCATGACGCATCTGCCGGTGCTTGGCGTGCCGGTGCAAAGCGCTGCCTTGGCCGGCGTGGATAGCTTGCTGTCCATTGTGCAAATGCCGGCGGGCGTGCCGGTGGGCACACTCGCCATCGGGCGGGCGGGGGCGGTGAATGCGGCGTTGCTCTCGGCCTCCATCCTCGCTTTGGAAGATGCTGCCTTGGCCGAAAGGCTGATCGCCTGGCGCGCCGCACAAACCGAAAGCGTGCCGGAGAGCCCGGTATGAACCCTCTGCCGCCGGGTGCCATGCTCGGCATTCTGGGCGGAGGGCAACTTGGGCGCATGTCCGCCATGGCGGCGGCGCGGCTTGGCTATCGCTGCCATATCTATGCCCCCGGCGCGGATGAGCCCGGCATGCAGGTGGCCGCCGCCCGCACCGTGGCCGCCTTTGAGGACCGGGAGGCTTTGGCCCGCTTCGCCGATCAGGTGGATGTTGTCACCTTCGAATTTGAAAATGTGCCGGCCGAGACGGTTGAAATTCTCTCCCGCCGGGTGACCTGCCGGCCGGGCGAAAAGGCCCTTGGCATTTGCCAGGATCGCTTGCAGGAAAAGGCATTTCTGGAAGGGATCGGCGTGCCGGTGGCGCCTTGGCGCGCGGTGCGTACGGAAGCCGAATTGCAGGCTGCGGTTGCCGAACTCGGCCTGCCCGCCGTGCTGAAGACCACGCGGCTTGGCTATGATGGGCGTGGCCAGGCGGTGCTGCGCCACCCCGATGATCTCGCTGCCGCCTGGGCCAGGTTGGCGCCCCGGCCGCTGATCCTGGAGGGCTTTGTGCCCTTCACGCTGGAAGTCTCGGCGATTGCGGCGCGCGGCGCCGATGGCGCGCTGGCGGTATTTGACGCGACCGAAAACGCCCATCGCCACCATATTCTGGATATCAGCTATGCGCCGGCGCGCGTGGCGCCTGAAGTGGCCGCGGCGGCGCGGGAACATGTGGCCGCCGTGGCGCGCGGGTTGGATCTGGTGGGGTTGGTGGCGCTGGAGATGTTCCTGCTGCCCGATGGCCGGTTGATTGGCAATGAAATCGCCCCGCGCCCGCATAATTCCGGGCATTGGACCATGGATGCCTGCACCGCTTCCCAATTCGAACAGCATATCCGTGCCGTGGTCGGCCTGCCCTTGGGTGTGCCGGATCGGCACCATGATGCGGTAATGCGCAATCTGATCGGGCCGGAAGGCATGGCCGCCTGGCCGGGCTTGCAGGGGCAGGTGGGCATTGCGCCGCATCTCTACGGCAAGGCGGAAGCCAGGCTTGGTCGGAAAATGGGCCATGCAAACAGGCTTTTGCCTTTGGGCGCGCTGGCAGGCCTGGGGGATGAGGCTGCGCTTGGTCCCCTGCGCGCCATCACTGAGCAGAATTTGTGAGCAAAGCGCGGGCGTGGTCTTCTTTTGTCAAACAAGCGCCGTTAAGTAGAAGGGCATGAAGTCTATTCGAACCTCACGCTTGATTGCCCCTGCCGCTGCCTTTTTGATCGGGCTTAGTGCGGCGGGTTCGGCGCGCGCCCAATTCATTGAAGGGCCTTATGTGGCCGGCGCGCTTGGCGTGAATTCCCTGGATGATGCGAAATTCCGCCTGGATAGCAGCCTGAGCCAAGGCATGACCGCGCTTGGCCAGCCCAATGGCGGCCAGATGGGTTTTGACCTGGGCGGCGTGGGCGTGTTGAGCCTCGGTTGGGGATTCAGAAATGGGATCCGGCTTGAAATCGAAGGCAGCTACCGCAGCAATGGGGTGGATAGCGCGAATGGCGCGGCGGGCCTCGCCAGCCCTGGGGCGCATGGCGGGCGGCAGGATAGCTATGGGCTCATGGGCAATGTGCTGCTGGATCTGATCCGGATTGGCCCCTTCACGCCCTATATCGGGCTTGGCGCGGGATATCTTGTCACCGGCTTCAATGATGTGAATGGCCGGCCCGGAGATGGCAGCTTGCGGCTGCGCGCCGATGACACGGGCGGCGCTTTTGCTTTTCAGGGTATGGCCGGCATTGGCTTTGCGATTGACCAGGTGCCGGGCCTGAGTGTGACGGCGGAATATCGCTATCTGGAAAGCCTGGGCGCGAGCATTCCCGTGAGTTACGTGAATGCCGCCGGCGCCACGGTGCTGACCGGCAAGGCGGATACGGAAAGCCGCAACCAATCCTTCCTGCTTGGGCTGCGCTACGCTTTCAATGCGGCCCCGGCCGCGCCCGCTGCTGTGGCGGCACCCGTCGCGGCGCGCAGCTTTCTTATTTTCTTTGATTGGAATCTTGCGGAACTGACTGCGCGCGCGCGCCAGATTATTGGCGAAGCGGCGGAAGCGTCACGCGCGCAACCCGCGCGCATTGAGGTGGCGGGTCATGCGGATCGCAGCGGCACGCCCCAATATAATTTGGCGCTGTCGCGCAGGCGGGCTGAAACAGTTGCGGAAGAACTGATCCGGCGCGGTATCGCGCGGCAGGATATCAGCATCACGGCCTTTGGTGAGACCCAACCTTTGGTCGCAACGGCTGAAGGCGTGCGGGAACCGCAGAACCGGCGTGTGGAAATTATCCTGAAATAACCGCTGGTTTTGGTGGCGCTATCCGAAGCTGCCGCAGCAGCATCGCGCCCGCCACTGCAAGCCCACCCAGTGTGCCAATCACCCCGGCCGCATTAAGCGAAAAGGCCTGCCCAAAGGCTGCGGGCAAAGGCCCGGCTAGCGCATAACCCAGGGCGCCAAGTGCCGCGCCCAGCGCAGCACCCCCTAGCACTTGCGCGCGATAGGAATCGGTTAGCAAGCGTATCGCCGCCGCTGGGCAAACCAGCATCGCCACCACAAGAATGCTGCCCACCGCTTCAAAAGCGGCGACCGCTGCTGCCGCCACCATTAGATTCAGCGCCAATTCCAACCCGCGCGCCGGCAGGCCGATGGCGGCGGCGTAATCGGGATCAAAACACAGCAAATGCAAAGGCCGCCACAGCAGCGCGACCAACCCCGCCAGCACAGTTGCGACCGCCGCGAGCAGAAATAATTGGCGCGGCAGCGCGGCCAGCGCGGTAGGATCAAGCAATGATCCAAAACCCTGCGCTTCCAGCCAGACCACGCTTTCCAATTGCCCGAACAGCACGCAATCCAAATCAAGATCAACGCTGCGCGCACCGGTGGCTTCCATCAGCATCAGGCCAAGCGCGAAGAAGCTCGTGAAAACCGCGCCGGTGGCAGCGCCCGATTCCAACCGCGCCACGCGCCGCACCAGGCTGATTGCCACCACCGCCAATAAGGCCGCCGCCAGCGCGCCAAGCAACATCGGCAAACCGGCCCGCGCGCCTGTCAGCGCAAAGCCCGCGATAATGCCGGGCAATACAGCGTGGGAAAGTGCATCGCCCAAAAGACTATCGCGGCGGAGTACCAGAAAAGACCCCAGCAGCCCGCATGTGCCACAAGCGAGAATCGCCGCCAGCAAGGCCGGTAGATCGAGTCTCAGGAAATCCAACGCCGTCACGGTTCAGTGCCCGTCCGCTTCGCGTCCGCGCAGCGGACGAACAATGAAATTTTGTCTTGTCGCATTTTCCGAGTCGCCAAGCGTATCCGCTTGGCTTGAAAATGCTCCCGGCCCCAAGGCATGAGGCGATTGCGGCAAGGCGGAAGGTTCCGCCAAAAGCCGTGTTGCCATTTCGGCCGGCAGGCCATGTTCCACCAAATCCGCCAAGCGATCCGCCCCGGCAATATCGGTGGCGCCAAGCCCAAGCAGATGCAGTTCCACCGCGCGATGCGCACGCACCGCACGGCGTGCGGCCGCGGCGCCGCGTGGCGTGAGGTGAATTTCACCTTCTGCCCGCGCCACCAGCCCGCGCAGCCCAAGCCATAGCGCCAGGCGGGCAGCATAGGCTTCAGACCAGCCGCGCGCAGCGGCCAAGGCTGCAATCGGTGTCCAGCGATCCCCTGCTGTGCCGGGGCCGGCACCAGCGGCTTCCTGCGCTTCCCAGGCGGCACGCAGGAAATGGGATTCGGTTGCGGCAATGCGCCGATGGATGCGGCGCAAGGCTTCCGGCAGCAGGCCTCGTTCTGGTGCCAGCAGCAGGGCCAGGGTGAAGAAAATGGCGCCGGCCAGCACTACCGCCGCGCCCGTTGGCCATTCCGATTCAAAGGCTGAAGCCGCTGCCCCCAAAGCCCCCGCCAGCGCGCCGAGCGAGGCAGAGACCAACAGCAAAACTGGCAGCCGATGCGTGAGCAAGCGCGCCGTTGCCGCTGGCAGGATCAGCAAGGCCACTACCAGCACCAGGCCCACCGCCTGCAAACCCGCCACCGCCACAATGACAATCAGCCCAAGCAGCGCAAGGTCAGTGCGCGCCACGGAAAGCCCCATGACGCGCGCGTGATCGGGGTCAAAACACGCAGCGCGCAGGCGTTGGAAAAGGATAAGGCAGAGCAGCACCGAAAACGCCGCGATGCCGCCCGCCCAAAGCGCATCTTCCGCGCGCATTGCGGCCGCTTGGCCCAGAATGAATTTGCCAAGCCCCGCTTGTGCCGCCTGTGGTATGGTCTGCACATGGGATAGCAGCGCAACACCAAGCGCATAGAAGCTGGAAAGCACAATGGCGATGGCGGCGTCTTCCCGAATACGTCCACCGCGCGTTAGCGCCTGCACCGACAGCACACCAAGCACGCCCGCGATTACGGCGCCTGCCAGCAGAGGCGGCAAGGCGCGCGGATTACCGCCAAGGCTTGCCACCAGCATCGCTGCTAGTACCACGCCGGGCAAAGCGGCATGGCCCACCGCATCGGCCATCAGCGCGCGCCCGCGCAGCAACGCGAAGGCGCCAACCGTGCCACAAGCAAGCCCGAGCAGAGCGCAGCCCGCCAAAACCACCAGCGTATTATAGCCTAGCATCAGCGAAGCCCGCCTTCTGCCACGGCCTGTTCCAATACATTCAGCCGCCCACCATAAGCGCGCGCAATCGCATCCGGCGTGAAGGCGGATTTGATACTGCCCGCTGCGACGGCGCGGCCATTCAGCAATAAGACCTGATCGAAATAGGAAGGTACGGTGGAAAGATCATGATGGACGGCAATGACGCTGCGCCCCGAAGCCACCACTCGGCGCAGCACGGCGATGATTGCCTGTTCCGTCGCCGCATCAACCGCAGCGAAGGGTTCATCCATCAAATACAGGTCAGCATCCTGCGCCAGCGCGCGCGCCAGAAACACGCGCTGTTGCTGCCCGCCGGAAAGCCGGCCGATTTGCCGATCCGCAAGATCAGCCAGCCCCACTTGTTCCAAAGCACCGAGTGCCGCATCCCGTTCCGCCTTGGGCACGCGGCCCCACCAGCGCATGCGCGGATAGCGCGACATGCAAACGACATCGAGCGCGGTTGCTGGAAAATCCCAATCCACCGAAGCGCGTTGTGGCAAATAGCCGACGCGGTTGCGTACTTCCGCAAGGCCGCGGCCAAAAAACCGCGCCTCACCAGCGATGCTCGGGATCAGGCCAAGGGCGGCGCGCAGTAGCGTGGATTTCCCCGCGCCATTCGGCCCAACAATGGCGGTGAGCCCTGGCGCGGCTTGCCAGGTAATGTCCCACAGCACGGTCTTGTCGCCGTAAGCGACGGTCAGATGCGTAATCGCAAGCGGCGCAGGGGTGGTCATGTTTTGGCTCATGAAGGGGTAAGCCTGCCAAGCATGCCGCGTGCCGGAGCGTCCCCGCCCAGGGCGCGGGCAATGGTGGTGAAGTTGTGATCCAACATGCCGTGATAAGTGCCCTCATAGCTGCCGGGCTTGCCCATGGAATCGGAAAACAAAGTGCCACCCAAGGCAACGCGCAGCCCGCGCGCCCCGGCACCTTCAATCAAGGCGCGCACGGCGCGATCGGGCACCGAGCTTTCCGAGAATACGGCAGGGATGCGCCGGTCCACCAGGGCGCGCACCAGCGCTTCAATACGCGCCAGATTGGCTTCCGATTCGGTGGAAAGCCCCTGGATACTATCCACTTCCAGCCCATAGCGCGCGGCGAAATAGCCAAAGGCGTCATGCGCCGTGACCAGCAGGCGTTGGCGCGGCGGGATGCTCGCCATCACCCGCGCGCCATAGTCGTGCAGGGCGGCCAGCCGGGACCGCAGCGCGGCCAGATTTGCTTCAAACAGGCTGGCCTGGTCCGGCAGCAGGCGGGCTAGGGCAGGGGCGATGCTGCCGGCGGCCTCGGCCCATAGCACCGGGTCCATCCAAAGATGCGGGTCGGCGGCATCGGGGTAGTCTGGATTGGCGCGCAGCCGGGCGCGCGGCAGGCTTTCGGCCACCATGACTACCGGCTTGCCATTGGCCGCTGCGCGGGCCAGCACATCACCCATGCGGCCTTCCAGGCGGTGGCCATTGGCGAATAGGATATCAGCGCCGAGCAGGCGGGCGATATCGGCGCGCGTGGGGCGGAACAGATGCGGGTCCACGCCTTCGCCGATCAGGGTTTCGGCGCGAATGCGATCCCCGCCGATCTCTCGCACCAGATCGCCCACCATGGCGACGCTGGAAAGCGCGCGGGGGGCGGGGCGGTTCTGCCCGCGGGCGGGGAGCGACGTGAGCGCCAAAAGCCCAAGGCCGAGGCTGCGGCGACTGAAGCCTGCCGGCCGCGCTACGTCGGAGCCGGCAGGCTTCAAGTTATGCTTTGGTCGCATTTTCCGAGCCGCCAAGTCTTGCCACTTGGCTTGAAAATGCTTCGATGGCTGAATAGCTGTTCATTTCTGCATATCTTTTTGGTTTTTCAGATACTTATCCTGTGGACAAGCTTGGCCCTGCCGGCCTCGCCGTCAAGCCCTCAAAAGCTTCTGGCCTTGCGGAAACAGGGAGGCTGGCACCATCTTGCGGGCGGATAGGGGCAATGATGCCATGCGTGGGCGGTTTCGGATTGGCGATGATCTGGTGGTGGAATTGGCCGAAACCTTTCGGCTGATGAGCGACCCGACACGGCTCAAGATCATCCTGGCCTGCCGGGATGCGCCGGCGGCGGTTAATGAAATGGCTGAAAAATTGGGGATTTCGCCCTCACTCGTTTCGCATCATTTGCGGCTCTTGC
The DNA here is from genome assembly GCA_903844785.1 of uncultured Rhodospirillales bacterium. GTDB lineage: Bacteria > Pseudomonadota > Alphaproteobacteria > Acetobacterales > Acetobacteraceae > Neoroseomonas. The sequence goes on from CAIMVB010000175.1 coordinate 8,492, forward strand.
GGGCTGCCCGGCTTTTGCAGGCGGATCGGCGCGGGCGGCAGGTGTTTTATGTGGTTGGGGATGAGCATATCCGCTCCATGCTGGCTGATATGGTTGACCATATTAGTGAGGAAGAAGCCGCCAAGGGCGAGGCATGAAGCGATCAGCGCGGTTTATGCGCTTTTCCTCATCGGCGCCCTTGTGCGGTGCGGGGGGCGCGATTATGGTCCGGCCGAACTCGGGATTCCGGGGCCTTGGCCTTTGGGAAATCGCAGGTTAAAATCTTGAAACGGCGTGCTTTTCACGACCGATAAGGGATGGGTTGATGAAGGTTTTCATGGCAAAGCGCCGCGCATTCGGCCTTGGTCGGCTTGTGGCCGGCCTGGCGGCAGTGGCGATGGGCTTGGTGCTGACGGTGCCAGCCCTGGCAGAGAGTGTGATTGGCGCGCCTGCCCCTTGGGGTGTGGGCTTGCAGCCATCCGGCGGGCCAATCAAGGATCGCATTTCATCCTTCAACGATATGGTTTTTGCCATCATCACCGTGATCACGATTTTCGTGCTGGTGTTGCTGGCCTATTGCGTGTGGCGCTTTAGTGCCAATCGCAACCCGAACCCTTCCACGACGAGCCACCACACTGGCCTTGAAATCGCCTGGACGGTGATCCCGGTACTGATCCTGGTGGTGATCGCGATCCCATCCTTCCGGCTGATCTATTATCAGGATCGCGCCGTGGATGCTGATCTGACGATCAATGTGCAGGGCCGTCAGTGGTATTGGAATTACACCTATGTCGATCAGGGCAATTTCACCTTTGACAGCTACCCGATCCAGACCGCTGATCTGAAGCCAGGCCAGCTGCGCAATCTGGAAGTGGATAATGAATTGGTGATCCCGGTTGGGGCCAATATTCGCATCATGACCACGGGGCATGATGTGATCCATTCCTTCTTCGTGCCGGCGCTTGGCGTACAGAAATACACCATCCCGGGCCGCAGCATGGAAACCTGGATGCGTGCTGATCGCGCCGGCATCTATTACGGGCAGTGCAATCAGATTTGCGGCACGAACCATTGGTTCATGCCAATTGCCGTGCGCGCCGTGCCGCGCGCGGAATTCGATACCTGGGTTGCCGATGCGCGCAAGCGTTTCGCCCAGGCTGATGGTAGCGCGCCGGCGATTGCCGCTGCGCCTGCTGCCCAAGAAACACTTCAGATCGCGGAGGCCCGCCGGTAAGGCGCGGCTCAAGGAAGGCAATCATGGCAACCGCTTCGCACGCGCATCACGACGATCATCACGATCACAAGCCGGGCTTTGTGTCCCGCTGGTTCTTCTCAACGAACCATAAGGATATTGGCACGCTCTACATCATCTTCTCGCTTTTTGCGGCGGTGGTGGGGATTGGCATTTCGCTGCTGATGCGCCTTGAACTCATGTATCCCGGCATGCAGATTTTTGCCGATGGGCAGATGTGGAATGCCTATGTTTCGGCCCATGGGCTGATCATGGTATTCTTTGTGGTGATGCCCGCGCTGATTGGCGGCTTTGGCAACTGGTTTGTGCCGATCATGATCGGGGCGCCGGATATGGCCTTCCCGCGCATGAACAATATCTCCTTTTGGTTGCTAGTGCCGGCCTTCATGTTGCTGGGTGCCAGCATGTTCGTGGGCGAAGGCGCTGGCGCGGGCTGGACCATCTATACGCCGCTGTCCGATAGCCAGTTCCATTCCAGCCCATCCATGGATTTGGCGCTGTTTTCGCTGCACTTGGCGGGTGCTTCGTCCATCATGGGTGCGGCGAATTTCATCACCACCATTTTCAACATGCGCGCCCCCGGCATGACGCTGCACCGGATGCCGCTGTTTGTTTGGTCCATGCTGGTGACAGCCTTCTTGCTGCTGCTGGCGGTACCGGTGCTGGCGGGTGCCATCACAATGCTGATCACGGACCGCAATTTCGGGACGGCCTTCTTCAAGCCTGAAGGCGGTGGGGACCCGGTGCTGTTCCAGCATTTGTTCTGGTTCTTCGGCCATCCGGAAGTCTACATCATGATTCTGCCGGGCTTTGGCATTGTCAGCCATGTGATTTCCACCTTCAGTCGTAAGCCGGTGTTCGGCTACCTCGGCATGGCTTACGCCATGGTGGCGATTGGCTTTGTGGGCTTCATCGTCTGGGCGCACCACATGTACACATCGGGTATGGATGTGGACACGCGCGCTTACTTCATGGCGGCCACCATGGTGATCGCGGTGCCGACAGGCGTGAAGATCTTCTCCTGGATTGCGACCATGTGGGGTGGGTCCATCAAGATGGATACGCCAATGCTATTTGCCGTTGGCTTCATCTTCCTGTTCACCGTGGGTGGTGTGACCGGTGTGGTGTTGTCCAATGCCGGCATCGACCAAGTGCTGCACAACACCTACTACGTGGTGGCGCATTTCCATTACGTGCTTTCACTTGGTGCCGTGTTCTCGATCTATGCCGGCTTCTATTATTGGATCGCCAAGATGTGCGGCCGGCAATATCCGGAAATGCTCGGCAAGATCCATTTCTGGATGACCTTCATCGGCGTGAACCTGACCTTCTTCCCGATGCATTTCTCGGGCAATCAGGGCATGCCGCGCCGCTACCCGGATTATCCGGATGCCTTCTGGGGGTGGAATTTCGTTGCCTCCATCGGCTCCGTGATTTCGGTCGCGTCTTTCTTGTTCTTCTTCTATGTGGTTTGGGCAACTTTCCGCTCGGGCGCCAAGGCTGCGGCCAATCCCTGGGGCGAAGGTGCGACGACTCTGGAATGGCAGGTGTCTTCTCCGCCGCCCTTCCATACCTTTGAGGAACTTCCGCGCATGCGTTGAGCATGCGTAAAGAACGGGCTGCTGATGAGCGATTCGGTCATCGAAAACGGTAAGGGGGGCGCGGCCCCCCTTCCTGTTTCCTACAATATCTCCGAAGTGCGGGATTGGATCGCGCTGCTGAAGCCGCGCGTCATGTCGCTGGTGGTATTCAGCGCCGTGGCCGGGCTTTTGGTGGCGCCGGGGCATTTGCATCCGGTATTGGCCGTGATTGCCATTCTTTGCATCGCTGTTGCGGCGGGTGCTTCTGGCGCCATCAATATGTGGTACGATCGTGATATTGATGCGGTGATGCGGCGCACGGCGCGGCGGCCCATTCCCGCGGGACGCATCGCCCCCGAAGCGGCGCTTGGCTTTGGCATTTTGCTTGGCGTTGGGTCCGTTTTGCTGATGGCTTTTGCCACAAATTATCTGGCGGCGGCGGCTCTGGCCTTTTCCATCCTGTTTTATGTGCTGATCTACACAATGTGGCTGAAGCGCCGCACGCCGCAGAATATCGTCATTGGCGGCGCGGCGGGCGCTTTCCCGCCCGTGATCGGCTGGGCTGCGGTGACCGGGGATATCACCCTGGTGCCGATTATTTTGTTCGCCATCATCTTCATCTGGACGCCGCCGCATTTCTGGGCGCTATCACTTTGGGCGCATGAGGATTACGCCAAAGCCGGCGTGCCGATGCTGCCCGTGACCGCGGGTGCGCGCGAAACCCGTAAGCAAATTCTGGTCTACACTCTGGCCCTTGCCCCGCTTGGCATGGCGCCCTGGTTTATTGGTTTTTCCGGGCCTGTCTATGGAGCAGTGGCGGCGCTGCTGGGGCTGAATTTCATTCGCCATGCCGTGCTGGTTTTGCGTGAGGCGCAGGATGAAGCGGGGCGCAGCCTTACGGGCGACAAGGCAGCGAAGAAATGCTTCCGCTTTTCGTTGACCTATCTTTTTGTGCTTTTCGCTGTTTTGGCGGCGGAAAAGCTGCTGTTGACGCCATGACCCCGGAAGAGCGCGCCATTTTCGAAAAGCGTCGGCGCGGGCGCAATATTGCGCTGTTGCTGTTGCTCGTTGGGTTTTCGGTATTGTTCTATTTCATTGGTGTCGCGCGGCTGCTCCGGACTTGAGCGGCAGCGCAACGCTTCCCACATGACCGCCATGGATCAGGAACAGCGCAAAGCAGAACTGGCACGGCGCAACCGGCGCACTGGCATGGCCGCGGCGGGGCTGGTGACTTTCATGGTTGGGCTGTCTTTCGCGGCAGTGCCTCTTTATGATTTGTTCTGCCGTGTGACCGGCTATGGCGGCACCACGCAAAGAAGCGCTGCCGCCCCTGGCGCGGTGGGTGATCGACAAATCACCATTCGCTTCAATGCCACCACGCATCCCAACCTGCCCTGGCGCTTCATCCCGGAACAGCCGAGCGTCACGCTGCGCCTGGGTGAGGAAGGTTTGGCCTTCTATTCTGCTACGAATCGGGCGGAGACACCGGTTAGGGGCGTTTCACTTTACAATGTGACGCCCGAAAAGGTGGGGCGCTACTTCCACAAAATCGCCTGTTTTTGTTTTGAGGAACAAACCCTGACACCGGGAGAGAGGGTGGATATGCCCGTGACCTTCTGGGTGGATCCGAAAATCGCCGAGGATCCCAATACGCGGGACATCACCACCATTACGCTTTCCTATAGCTTCTTCCGCACCATGGAAGATGCGCAAAAGGCGGGCGCGCTGGCCAATGCTGGGCCGCATGTTGGCCGCGGCGGCGCCCGGCAAAATTGAAGCGCGTTAATCCAGGGTTTTTCCGCCCATGGGCTTGATTTTGGGGGCGGTTTCAGGATTGATGCAAGCGTTCGGTTAGGGCATAGACCCGGTTCCGAGGAAGGCACCAGGACTGACAATGGCAAGCACATCTCACGCGCAGGCACATACGGCGGAGGGCGAAGCGCCGCCGCTGCACAAGCATCCCTATCACCTGGTGGACCCCTCACCTTGGCCCCTGGTTGGGTCATTTGCTGGCGGCGCCCTGGTGCTTGGGATTATCCTTTGGGCGCATTACGGCGATAAATTCGTCTTTCTGCTAGGCTTGGCCGGCATGTTGGCCACCATGTTCTTTTGGTGGCGCGATGTGGTGAAGGAAAGCCGCACGCCGGGGCTGCATACGCCGATCGTGCGCATCGGGCTGCGTTACGGCATGACGCTTTTTATCGCCTCAGAGGTCATGTTCTTCGTGGCCTTCTTCTGGGCGTATTTTCACTACGCGCTTTTCCCTGGCCATGTTTCGGGTGCCGAGGTCGCGATCTGGCCGCCAAAGGGCGTGCTGACTTTTGATCCCTTCGATCTTCCCTTCCTGAACACCATGATCCTGCTGCTGTCGGGCTGCACCGTCACCTGGGCGCACCACGCTCTGCTGAACAATGACCGCAAAGGGCTGATCAATGGCCTGACCATCACCGTGTTGCTGGGCCTGATCTTCACCGGTTTGCAGGCTTGGGAATACAGTATGGCGCCGTTCCCATTCTCGGGCGGTGGCGTTTATTCTTCGACCTTCTTCCTGGCCACCGGCTTCCATGGCTTCCATGTGATTGTCGGCACCACCTTCCTGTTTGTCTGCCTGATCCGCGCGATCAAGGGGCATTTCACACCGGAACGCCATTTCGGCTTTGAAGCGGCCGCTTGGTATTGGCATTTCGTGGACGTGGTTTGGCTGTTCCTGTTTGTTTGCATCTATTGGTGGGGCGCGGGCGAAATCGCGCATCACTGAACAAAGACTGGCGCCGCTGATGCAACAGATTGGCGGCGCTGGCCTATTGAAATCAGCGCTACTTGGCCGCTGCCCGCAATGTGGGCGCGGCCATGTTTTTTTGGGGCTTTTGGATATCCAGCCTGCCTGCAGCGTCTGCGGGCTTGATCTCAGCGCGCATGATGCCGGGGATGGGCCGGCTATGGCTGGGATTTTCCTGATTGGCGCCATTGCCGTGATCCTCGCGCTTTGGGTGGATGCGCGGTTTGAACCTGATTTATGGGTTCATGCTGTGATCTGGCCGGTGGTGGTGCTGCCGTTGTCCTTGCTTGTGATGCGCTTGGCCAAAGCCATGCTGCTTGGCTTGCAATGGCGCCATCGCGGCACGCAGTGAAACCGATTTCCATTATCAGCCCATGACGCGCCTGACCTATCCACATTATGATGACCGCTGTGGCTTCAATGCGCTGCTTCCGCCGCGGAGCCCACGCCCCTGCGCGCAAGGCGATATTGCCGCTGATTATGCGGTGATCGGCGCTGGCTATACCGGCCTTACCGCCGCGCGTCGTCTTGGCCAATTGCAGCCTGATGCCCGCATTGTGCTGATTGAGGCGACTGAGGTTGGTGAAGGCTCTTCGGGCCGCAATTCAGGTTTTGCCAGTCCGCGCGATCTGCCCGCGGGGGCCACAGCATCTGACCGCGAACGGGCTGAGACCTTGAACCGCTTCACGGAAGAAGGCTGGGCCTGGCTGATGGAGCAGGTCGAGGCACATAAGATCGACTGCGCCCTGCAAGCTTCCGGGCGCATTAAAGCGGCGGCGACTGCGCTTGGGGCCGAACAGGTTCACGCCCTTCATAGGGCGGTCCAGGCCGCTGGCCTGCCGCATCAATTCCTGGATCAAGCGGCGTTAGAAGAACGCATTGGCACTTCCTACTACCAATGCGGCCTTTATACGCATGAAGGGTTTTTGCTTGACCCTGCGGCATTGATCCGCGGCCTTGCTGAAGCGCTGCCGCCGAATGTGACCCTTTACGAAAAGACGCCTTTGCTTTCCATGCAACGCAAGGGGCAGTGGTATTTGGAAACACCTTCCGCGCAGATAACAGCGCCCACTGTAATCATGGCAACGAATGCTGCCATTCGTCATTTCGGCTATCTGCGCGACAGGTTGGTGACGATCTACACCTACGCAGCCCTTACTGACCCGCTGGGCTTGGCTGATGCCGCGCAACTGGGATCCATGCCGGTATGGGGCTTATTGCCATCGCATCGTTTGGGCACAACGGTTCGCCGCTTTGGGCCAGATCGTTTGATGGTGCGGTCCTTATACGCGCATGAACGCCCGGTGCCTTTTGAAGATGTGAAAGCGACATTGCTTTCCTGCTTTCATCGGCGTTACCCGGCGCTGCGGCATATTGGCTTGGAACATGTCTGGGGCGGCACCACGGCGCTGACCTTGAATGGCGCCCCTTGGTGGGGGCGGGTTGCTGAAGGGCTTTACACCTCAGCGGGCTGTAATGGCGCCGGCATCGTCAAGGGCAGTGTGTTAGGTAAGCGTTTGGCCGAACATAGTGCTGGCCATGGGTCTCAGCAGGATGTCACCGCAAGCTGGGGCACTGCCAAATGGGTGGCGCCCGAACCCTTCCGCTCCATTGGCTTTAACTTCATCGCTGCGCGTGAACGCCGCCTTGCCGGCCTGGAGACATGATGCACCGCGCCATGCCATGGCGCGGGCAAGCTTGCTGAAGTATCGCGAAGATCAAGCCTGATGGCGTTGCTGATTATGACCAATGAAAACTGGGCGGGGCGATTTTCTCGGCCTGGCGATGGGCCCAATCCTGTTTTGGCACATTGGCAATAACGCGCTTTTGCGCTTCGTGCAGATGCTCCGCGGCTTGCCGGTAGTTGATCGTCAAAACCTCTCCATCATCAACAACCTTGTGGCCATCGACGTAAACCGCTTTCAGCGCACGGTCACCGGCAGCATAAATCAGGCTACGAATGGGATCATAGGCCGGGCGGATCATGGGGTGGGTGATATCCACCAAGGAGAAATCTGCCTTACACCCCACGGCCAGGCGCCCGATATCGTCACGCCCCAGCGCGATGGCGCCGCCGATGGTGGCGGCATTGAATAGATCTGTTGTGCGAAGGGTTCGGGGGGAATTCGCCTGGGTACGTGCGATATGCGCCGCCAGCCGCATTTCATCCAGCATGTTATGCGGATAGGTGTCCGTGCCGATGCCCATATTGACGCCCGCGCGCATGTAACGCCCCAGATCACGCAACGCTATGCCGCGCCGCGCAAAGACTGTTGGGCAATGCGCAACTGTGGTGCCGGTTTCAGCGAGGCGATTGAGGTCTGTTTCGGTATGCCAGCGCGTGGAGGGGTGATCATCCAGGAAAATACCATGCCCAATAATGGCGCGGTCCCCAAGCAGCCCAAGTGAATCGAGCCACCCGATGGGGGTCATGCCATGGCGGCGCGTAATTTCATGGAATTCGACAATGGATTGCGCCGCATGAACCTGCCAGGAAAGCCCGCGCTTATTGGCTTCCGCGCGACTATCCTTGAGCAAGCCCGCCGAACAAGTATCAATTTGCGCCGGCACCACCATACCAAAAAGCCTGCCGGATTCATGCTGCTCGGCGCGTTCCACAAGCCTGAGCGCTTCTTCCATCGCTTTCTCGCCGGCCTTTTCATCCCATTCATATTCAACCACATGGCCATTCTTGGTGAACCAGCGCGCTGAACGAAACATGGGCGCTACACAAACCCGCATGCCAGATTC
>CAIMVB010000176.1 GCA_903844785.1 uncultured Rhodospirillales bacterium
AAGCTGGAAGTGCATCGCGCCGCCAATGCCAAGCCCTGGATGCACCCGGATATGCCGGGCATTGTCGCGGTGGCATCCGACACGCTGCCCCCTTATGATCTTCCTCGTGCAGGGCTGGATGAGGTGGAAGCCATTGCTGATCTCGTGCTGGCCGGTGCGCGCAGTTTTGAGAATATTGACTGGACCGCGGCGGCGCTAGCTTGAAGGTTGGTCAGTTAAGCGCAATTGCAGGCGTGGAAGAAGCACGAAGTATTTTGTGCATGTTTCTGATCGCTGGGATGGCCCATCTAACGATATAATGAGCGCGTGATCCTCTTGGACGCTTTCAAGTCAAGCATGCGCATCGCACTTACTAGGCGTCGGCGTTTCTTAGGCATATCTGCTACTAGCATGATGAAAATGGCGGAACTGCTCTGGACGAAAGAATAGCTTCGGAATCCGAAAGCAGTGCAGCAAACTACTCTCAATACTGACTGAGTCACGAGCCAAGCGAAGCGAAGCAGGCGTTAATTCACTTCAATCAGTGGCGGCAGACTCCAGCGATCATCCAGGGCTTCGGCCTTTGGGCCATAGAAACGCCCAACAAAAAAGAAGGGACCTGTCGGCGTGGGTAGCCAGTTGGATTCCTTGTCTGGGCCAGGGCTTTCGGCCTGCATATAGATTTCGAGCGATCCATCAGCACCCTTCACAAGGCCCGCTGTACGGTCGCCGATTGAATAGCGATTAAGTGGATTACCCACCAGAAAGCGCTGCGGCAAATTATACATGGTGATGGACCAGAATTCAGTCACTGGCGGAAGCTGGCCTGATTCAAAACGCATCACCCAACGTCGATTGCCATCCAGGACCTTGCCGTCTCGGTCGGTTTGTTGGCTGCCATATACGGCTTCTTCCTTGGTGTTGCCGTAAATGCCGAGCATGGCGCCGTAATTGCGCTTGGTGATGTAGCCATCTGCCAATTCCGCGCGCGTGCCGAATAGCGCGCGGGAATCTTTTTGTTGAACGGCACCTTCTTTCAGGGTCTTGGCTGCTTCGGCTATGCCTGTAGCGATCGCCGCGTGAATTTCTGGCGGTAATGCATTTGCATCAAAGGGCTTGCCGGGACCAATGCCAATGCGTGCAAAGAGCGCCAGCATTTCCTGTTCAGCCGGCACTATAGGCATGAAGGGCAGAATGGCGTTCAGATAGGCTATAAACTCAATCCCTTCACCCCTGGCCGCATCCCATACAGGCCATTCAATGGCAGGCGCTGCAGCAGGCGCGGGTGCGCCTGTGAATTGCGAAAGCGGTGTTAGCTTATAGGCCGCCTGCACCGCCTGCATCGCAGCAACATCATCGGGGCCAAAAAGCTGCGTGCGGGTAAGCGTTCCCACGAATTCGGTTTCGGCGATAAAGACCTTGGTGATACCGGCTGGCACAGTACCGTTCCAGCGCGGCCCCGCGAAAAGATAATTGCCAGCTTCCCGCCCCGTGGCGCGCACGCCGGTATAGGCGAAATTATGCGTATACAAATCAAACCACTGATTCACATAATAGCGCGGCGCCGGCACCGCAGGCAGAGACAAAACCATGGGTTCTGCACGAAGATCGAGCCAGGCCCAGGAATACGGCGTATCATTATTGGGTGTCACAATATCCGTATCAGCCGGCGTGGAAGACCTGGAATAATGCCGGAATTGATTGAAACCGCCGACATAGCCACCAAAAGATCTATTCTGCGTCTGGTTATACATGGTCTGATAGCCTTGCAGCGGCGCATAGGCATAAGCCCAAGCGTCACGCGCGATAGCCTTGGCTTCATCAGGCGTGATTGGTGTATTGCCCAAGGATGGGCGGCTGGTCAGGGACATGGATGCGGCAAACGCCAAGGCTGAAAAATCGCGGCGATTGATTGATGTGGACATGGTGGCTTCTCCTCAATGCGCGTTGGTTTTGGCCGTGGTTTATTTCACCAACTCGATGTCATTGAGCTGCCAACTTTTATCGAAATAGGCTTCTGTTGCGGCGTAGAAGCGGAAATAGGGAAACCAGCCCTGGCCCGGCATTGTCCTGATCCAATTTGCTGCATTGGCCGGGCGTTCTGGCCCGAAATAGACATCCAACGATCCATCAGCATTCTTCACAAGATCAGGGTTGCGTGAGGAAAGATCAGCAGCGCCTTGCGGGGTATCCAGTGGGCCGCGCGTGACATTGTCATAAAGCGTGATGGACCAGAATTGCCGCACAGGCGGGTTGGGATCCACCCGCAGCCGATAAGTCTTTCCGCCATCAAGCCAATTGCCATCACGATCCCTGGAGGTTTCAAGATAGACCTGACCAAAGCCAACAATGCGCCCCTGCATGCCGACAGACATGCCAATGGCCTCATAGAACCAGGATGAGCGTTCATCGAACTGAACACGGGTTTTATCCGGCGCTTCCTGATCAAGGTCGAATAGCACGGCGTATTCCCAGCGCTTACCGGGGTAGACCGTGGCGCCCGCATAGCGTTTGTCATAGGCAATGGTGCGCGCCATCAATTCGCCAAGCTTGGCAGCATCCGTCAGGATGCGGGCCTGGCGTGCGTCGGGATTGAAGGGCGTGCCTGGCGCGATACCAAGTGACCGCAGCATACCGAACATTACGCGATCACGCGGGGCTACAGGTTCATTGGCGTAAAGCTCGGTGAGCAGTTTCCAATATTCCAGTGTGTCGGGCTGCGCCGATTGCCAAGCGCGGCCACCAACTTCCAGGAATTTCGTGGGGGCGGGTCTATCGCGCTGGTTCCAGCCATAGATGTTGAACTTGCGCAGGGTGGCTTCCGCGACCGCCTTGTCAGGATCAAGCCCGCGTGTGCCGAACCAGATCTGATTGCTGGGCGCACGAAACACGGTGTAGCCCGGCGCATCCATATCGGGGCTGCCGGGTGGCAGGATCAGGTATTTTCCACCAGCGCCCTTGTCTGGCCCTGTCTGCCCCATATCGGTGATGGGCTGCTGCCAAATATCCAACACGCCGCCTGCGGTCAGGCCTTCGGGCACTTCGACAATCATCGGCCCTTGCCGGGCAAGGTCCCAAAAGCTGAAGGCGTAAAGGGTCGTGATATTCGGCGTCAGCATGCCGGCTTTGTCGGCCAAATCGCGGTAGAACATGATATCGCCATTGCTGGCGCCGAGTGTCTTTGTCTGCGCGTCATAAAGCGCCTTGAAGCCAACTGCCGGCAGCGCCCAGAGATACGCCTGCGTGGCGCGCTGAAAATCCATTTCATCATAGAGCCGATCGGCGGTTTGACGGCTGGGATAGCCATTTTCAAGTGTGAGATCGCCAAGCCGCGTCGGTACAGATTGGGCCGCGGCGGGAGAGATGGGCGGCGGCCCCCAAACTGCCACAACCATAGAGAAGATGAAGGCCGAGGTCGAAAGCTTGAGGAAATTGGGCATGAGCCGCGGTCCTTAAGAAGGTGAGGGGTATAAAAGTGCACCTTGTAAAATATTAATTTAACCTTGCAGACCCTGGGTAGTAGGGCAAGCCCAGCATGCTTGATGACCGGAAGGCGGCATTGTTGCTGGCTGGGGCGTCGGAGTTGCAGCGGGCAGAACCGCCCTAAAACTGCGCGGGTCCACCAGGAGCATTTCGGGTTTTCAGGCGACTTGCGAGCGAAATCTCACCGGCTTGGCGGCGGGGCGGCATTCATAAGTTATTGAAAACTAGCATATCCCGTGCATCAATCTATTTTACCGAAGTCCGCTCGGCAATCCGTTACTCAAAGCGCTAATTTTGTCCCATGGGTGCTGGCGGTGCATATGCATCCCTTCAGGCCCCAGGCTTGCCAGTTCAGGGCCTTTTTGCCGCCCGCTGTGCTTTAAGCGAAGCCAGTCATTCCCTGTGCGCCAGCCAATTAGACAACGCGTTGGGTAAACCAATCGAAGGCTTTGGGGCTGGCCTTTTGAAGGTACCTGCGCGTGCCTTTTGTGGAGCCAGGGTTACGAGAGTTTCTGCCTGCTTCACCGCAGCGGCAACACAATCCACGACCGGGACTGGAATCCGATCAGCCACTTTGGGTCCAAGGCCAGCAAGCGGGGCGCCCGCCAGAAGTACGACATCGGCTTGGTCTTCTTCCACAGCGCGGCATGCGAGAGAAACCAGGAGATCCGCTTTTTCCTCCTGCACGGCGCTGATGGCGCGAAACGTGCCGTCCAGCGTGCGAATGGATGCGCAGCGCTTTTCAAGTCCATGCCACGCCACGCATTCGCGGTACCAGGGTTCAAGCGCAGACGCGAAGGTAACGATCGCAAAGCGCCCGCCCAACATGCAGGCCGTGAGCATCCCAGCTTCGGCCAGGCCAATAACAGGAATTGGGAAAAGTTCGCGTGCGCCACCCAGGCCAGGATCAGCAAAAGCCGCGATAACGGCCGCATCAACCCCTGTGTGCAGTTCGGACAGCATTTCCAGGGCGATCGCACCGCCAATTACCGCTTCCGCGCGCGTGGCTATATAGGGAACGCCCCTGGGTGCAGTGGCTGGTATTATTTGGGTGCCTGGCGCCGCTACGGTTTCCGCGGCGGCAACAATCAGATCTGTCACCCCAGTTGATGTGTTGGGATTAAGCATCAGCAGGCGCAATGCAATTCTCCTATGTCATATTGGGTCTGGCACGCCATTTAAGATGACAAAATTTGTACAAGCCCAAGGTTAAGGTTTGGAATGAATAACGCCATTCAGCGTTATTCAAGGATTAAAAGGTGATAAGGAAGGCCGCGGCATCCAGGGAGATAGCCCCAGGCCTTCGCGCCAAGCTTCAGCAATTTGGCGCCGGCTTGCGAACCAAACGCCCTTGTGTCGCGCCATATGCTCCAAAAGTTTTTCCAGGCCACCTATCCGCGCTGGCCTGCCGATGATGCGCAAGTGCAAACCGATTGAAAGCATTCTTGGGCCAGATTCCCCTTCCGCATAAAGCCGATCAAACGCCGCCATACAATAACGTGCGAAATCATCTCCCTGGATGAAACCGCCACCAGGCTGAAAGCGCATATCATTGGTGTCGAAGGCATAGGGAAGAACAACAATTTCCCGTCCTGCTTCACTGACCATATAGGGCGTATCATCATCATATGCGTTTGAGTCGTATAGAAAACCACCATGTTCAAGCAGTAAGCGACGCGTATTCACTGAGGTCGCGGAACGCGTATGCCAACCAACGGGTGGGGTACCGGCAGCAGTGGTGATTGCCGCGACCGCCCGCGCAATGACCTGTCGTTCTTCTGCTTCTGGCATATTCACTTGACGTTCCCAGCGCCAGCCATGGCTGGAAATCTCATGCCCATCAGCGGCGGCTTCCGAGGCGATCCAGGGAGAATGATACAAGGATCGTCCGCAGGCATTGAGGGTGGCGGTCACCCCGGAGCTCTTCAAAGCGCTACGAATACGTGCCCAACCGCGGCGCGTGCCATAAGCATAATGGCTTTCCATGCAGAGATCGCGAGAGCCTTCCACCCGCTCAACCGCTTCATAAATAAATTCATTACTCGCATCACCTGCGGCAATCGAAAGCTCCGCGCCTTCTTCGATATTGACGACGATGGAAACAGCAAGCTGTGCGCCGTTAGGCCAGCTAATGTTTGGTTCCGCGCCATGGTAGCCGCGCAGGTCACGATCTAGCGGGAGGGGGGGATATATCATCAGAAATCCGCAAGGCGTCTTAGGCCAACAAGCCTATCGCCAATGATCATCACGATAACGGCGAGGAGGATAAGGCCTGCCGATATAGCGGCAATCGTTGGGTCCGGTCTTTCTTCGACATATTGCAACATCTGGATAGGAAGGGTTTTGGTCCAGGCATCTGTGAAGAAAATGGAGACTGGATAATTATCCATGGAAGCCAGGAACGCGAACATTCCAGATGTCAGAAAGGCGGGCCCTAAGGCCGGTACCAACACACGCATCACGGCTTGCATGGGGGAACAACCCAGCATGCGCGCCGCATCCAGCAGCGTGAAATCGAATAGGCTAAGAGCCGCAACAACGGTGCGGACAACATAGGGCATGGTAATCACGACATGCGCGATGAGAAGGCTGGTCCATGCCTCTCTCAAGCCAACCAAGCGAAATCCTTGCAGCATCGCGATACCCACAACAAGACCCGGCAGCATGAGTGGCGATACGAGGAAGGTTGTGATGGCTTCCCGCCCAGGGAACTGGCCACGCACGATGGCTATCGCGCATAAGGTGCCGAGTAGCAGCGAAATGACTGTCGAAAGCCCGGCGATCTGGACCGAAGTTAGGATTGAAGGCCAGAGCCCGCGTGTATTCGATAGTCTTTCATACCAACGCCAGGACCATTCGGGCGGCGGTAGGCTAAATACAGCAGAGTTTCCAAAACTAACCGCAACGGTAACAAGCAGCGGCGTCAGCAAGAAAATCACTGCGGCGGCCGCGATCGTCCACATAAGTATCTGCGCTATGCGTTCTGAATAGGTCATGCAAAGCGCCCCACCCGGCGTGCAAGAAGGCTGGACGCCAAGACGATAGAAACGGCTAGAAGCAACAATACGGTCGCGGTTACAGAACCAAGCGCTTCATTGCGCATCAGCAGGAATGACCGCCCCGTCAGCGTTGCTAGGGTTTGGAAGCGATCGCCAATAAGAAGGCTCGGGATCACAAACATGGAAACCGCAAGCGAAAAGACAAAGGCGATCCCGCTTACCACCCCAGGTAAGGTGAGCGGAAACAAAATGCGGAAAAATCTCACAACAGGGCCTACACCCAGCGTCGCGCCAGCTTCCATTAATCTGGGATCAATGAGCTTTACAACTGAATATATGGGCAAAATCATGAAGGGTAAAAAGACATTTGCCGCGCCGACAACCAATCCCGTTTCAGTGAAAAGCAGGCGCTGAGGTTCAGACCAGACACCAATCCCAACCAGGAATTGGGAGACTACGCCATCACGCCGCAGCACGACCTGCCAAGCGAAGGCCTTGACCACCACGCCAATTGATAATGGCAGGATGATTGCGGCCAGAAGTATCACTTGAACGATACCCCGCGCCCGGGCCAGTGCGAAAGCCACAGGGTAACCGATCAAAAGGCACACAAGCGTCACCATGCCGGCGATACGCAAAGTGTTACCAATCACGCGCCAGGAAAAGGGATCTGCAAAAAAATCCCTGAAAAGGGTGAAGCTGAGCCCCTCCGGGCCCGCAACGCTGCGCACCAAAAGCCAGGCCAGAGGCAGCGCATATACGAGTAAAAGATAAAAAACCGCGGGTGCCGCAAGCCAGCCGACAAGAGAACGATCAGACTTCATGCGTCCGCCCCGTGCGGAAAAACGAGCGTATCTTCTGGCGCCCAGGAAATCGGCAAGGCGGCACCTGGATTAATACCGGCCGGCAGCCGCGCCGAAGTTTCAAGCAGGATTGCTTCAGCGTCAGTTGAAACGAAATGCGCCTGAATTCTTGCCCCCTGAAAGACGATATCGGCAAGCTGCGGCGTTATGACATTGTGCCCTTCAAGAGCGCCGAAGGAAATGCGTTCAGGCCTTATCCCAAGCAATACTGGGCT
>CAIMVB010000177.1 GCA_903844785.1 uncultured Rhodospirillales bacterium
ACGCCCGCTGAAATTGCTCGCCTATGCCATGGGGTCCGCAAGCGAAGCGCCAGCGGAAACGCATCACGCTTTTCTGGATGAATTGCGCCGCTGGGGTTTTGCGGTGAACCCATTGTCGCGCCGGCTGGATAGCGAAGATGTGGCGGAAGCCTTCCAGGCCGAAATCGGCGCGGGCCGTGCCGCTTTGGCGTATGATATTGATGGCGTGGTCTATAAGCTTGACCGCATTGATTGGCAGCGCCGCCTTGGCTTTGTCGGCCGCGCACCGCGCTGGGCGGTGGCGTGGAAATTCCCCGCCGAACAGGCGGTGACCAAGCTTCTTGATATTGAAATCCAGGTCGGCCGTACTGGTGCGCTGACGCCGCGTGCGGTGATGGAACCGGTCAATGTCGGTGGCGTGGTGGTGCGCCACGCGACTTTGCATAATGAAGATGAAATCGCCCGCAAGGATGTGCGCATTGGCGATACCGTCACGCTGCAACGCGCCGGCGATGTCATTCCGCAAATCCTGGGCGTGGTGCTCGAAAAACGCCCCGCTGAATCACAGCCCTACGCTTTTCCCCAGGCCTGCCCGGCTTGCGGCAGCCATGCGATCAGGGATGGTGAAGATGTGGTGCGCCGCTGTACCGGCGGGCTGATCTGCCCTGCGCAAACCACCGAACGCTTGAGGCATTTCGTTGCCCGCCGCGCGATGGATATTGAAGGGCTGGGCGAAGAAAATATCCAAACCCTGTTCGATGCCGAGCTGGTCAAAAGTCCCGCCGATATTTTCGGCCTGCATCAGAAGCGCGAAACGCTCGCAGGCTTTGAAGGCTGGGGCGAACGCAAAATCGGCAAATTGCTGGAAGCGATTGATGCGCGGCGTAGCGTTGCGTTGGAACGTTTCATCTTCGCCCTCGGCATTCGCCGCATTGGCGAACAGAATGCCAAGCTATTGGCGCGGCATTATCACAGCCTGGAAGCCTGGCGCGCGGCCATGATTGCGGCGCGGATCATCGGTTCCGAAGCGCGGGAGGAATTGGGCTCCATCCAGGGTATCGGCCCCACAATCGCGGAAGAATTGGTGGAATTCTTCGCCGAACCGCGCAACCTGGCCGCGCTGGATGATCTCGCCGCCGAGGTAACGCCGGAACCTGTGACGGAAAGCGATGCTGGTGATAGCCTCTTCGCCGGCAAGACTATGGTTTTCACCGGCACACTTGAACAAATGACGCGTGATGAGGCGGAAGCTCTGGCTGAAAGGCTTGGTGCGAAAGTCACGAAATCCGTTTCGAAAAAGACCGATTTCGTGGTCGTGGGCGCTGATGCCGGATCCAAGGCGACCAAGGCGGCGGAGCTTGGCGTGAAGACGCTGACCGAAGCCGAATGGATGGAGATGGCGGGCGCCTGATTGGCGCCTAAATGGGCGCGCAAGCCGCTCGCAACCACGCCGCCGTTTCCGCATCCAGCATCGGCGCCACTTCCGCCGCGACACGCGCATGATAGGCATTCAGCCAATCGCGTTCCGCCACCGTCAGCAGCGCAGGTTCGATCAAGGCGCGATCAAAGGGCGCCAGCGTGAGCGTTTCAAATTCCAAAAACGGTTTCGCCGCGCCGGCGATTTCCGCCTTCTGCACCAGCAGCAGATTCTCCAACCGAATGCCAAATTCGCCTGTAGCGTAGTAGCCCGGTTCATTGGACAAAATCATGCCCTCAGTCAGCGCCACCACGCGCGCTGCACGGCTGAAGGCCGCCGGCCCTTCATGCACTGAAAGATAAGACCCAACGCCGTGTCCCGTGCCGTGATCATAATCCAGCCCCGCATCCCATAACGGGCGGCGCGCCAGCGCATCCAAATGCGGCCCGGCGACACCGGCGGGGAAGCGCAACGTCGCCAGGGCAATATGGCCCTTCAACACGCGCGTCACACATTCGCGCAAACGCTGCGGTGCAGCGCCCGGCCCGGTCCAGAGCGTGCGCGTAATATCCGTGGTGCCATCCAAATACTGGCCGCCGGAATCAATCAAATAGCATTCATTGGGATGAATGGCGCGATGGCTCGCTTCCGTCGCGCGGTAATGCACAATGGCGCCGTTTTCGCCCGCGCCGCTGATGGCGGGAAAACTCTCCGCCTGAAACAGCGGCACATCGCGCCGCATCGCCAGCAATTGTGCGGCGGCGGAGATTTCATTTAAGCCCCCCTTCGGCGCTTCTGCGGCGAACCAGCGCAGGAAGCGCGCCATCGCCACCGCATCACGCCGATGCGCCGCGCGCGCACCTTCCTGTTCGACTGTATTCTTGCAGGCACGCGGCATGCGGCAAGGGTCTTCGCCTGCGCGAATTTCAGTGCCCGCATCGCGCAGCCAATCGGTGAACCAGGAAGGCGTCGCTTCGCGGTCAATCCGCACGCGCTTGCCCTTGAGTGCAACCAACGCCGCCGGCATGGCATCACGCGGCGCAATCGCCACCGCATTGCCCAAATGCGCGCGCGTGTCGTGATCCAGTTTCGCCGGTTCCATGAATAATGAGACCGCACCATCCGCAAACAAAAGCGCGAAGCCAAGCGCAAGTGGCGTATGGTCCAAATCACCGCCGCGAATATTCAGCAGCCAAGCGATGGAATGCGCATCGGCCAGCACCACCGCATCTTCCCCTGCAGCGCGCAATTCCGCCGCCGCTTCGCTGCGTTTTTCGACCGAGGGCTTGCCGGCATAGGAAAGGGGATGCGCGCGGGCCGGGGCTTCCGGCGCGCGGGGCCGGTCAGCCCAAACCGCGTCAATAGGGTTGGCGGGCAGCGCGCGAAAGGTCACGCCGGGGCGCTTCAGCCGTTCAATCGCCGGTTCGCTATGCAGCCAGGGGTCATAGCCAATGACCAGGCCTTCGGCATGGGCCGCCAACCATTCCGCCGGCGGTTCTTCGGTAATATGGCGCGGTTCCCAATGCGCGACATCAATCTGGTTGCGAATTTGCAGCGTATAGCGGCCATCGGAAAACACCGCCGCCTGACGGGGTAAAACAATCGCCAAACCGGCGCTGCCGGTAAAACCGGTCAGCCAGGCCAGCCTTTCGGCCGAACGCGGCACATATTCCCCCAAATGCTCATCCGCGCGGGGGATCAGGAAGCCCTGCACCCCCATCCGCGCGAGTTCGGCGCGCAAGGCGCCCAAGCGTTCAGCCCGGTTCATGAGCAGCTCCTGACCAAATATTTCGCATTTGTTGCATGGCTTTCTGTGGAATCATGCGTCAGACGCATGGCTATACTGTTGTCTTCGCGCATCACCTGTGCCCCAGAAGCCT
The DNA here is from genome assembly GCA_903844785.1 of uncultured Rhodospirillales bacterium. Lineage (GTDB taxonomy): Bacteria > Pseudomonadota > Alphaproteobacteria > Acetobacterales > Acetobacteraceae > Neoroseomonas. The sequence continues at coordinate 3,277 of CAIMVB010000177.1, forward strand.
CTATATCATCGCCTATCGGACAGTGTTGCTGCCATATCGGTCAGCGCCTCCGCAAAGGAAAGCTAAACATGAACACGCATTTCGCCAATCTTGAAACCAGCCTCTCGGCCCGCGCCGCGACGATTGAGGCTATCCACCAGAACGCAGCCGCTGCGCGCCATGCCGCGCGCGCCCAGGCCTTCGGCCATGTCTTCACCATGATCGGCGCCGGTATTGGCGCGGTCCTGTCCGCCATCGCCACCTGGCCCACCAAGCGCGATACCTACAAGGCGCTGGACCAGCTTTCGGACAAGCAATTGGCCGATATTGGCTTGGCGCGCGGCGAAATCAGCCGCGTCTTTGAACCGGGCTTCGCCCTGCAAGCCGCCAATGATGGTGCGCTGCCGACGGGTCGCGCTGCCTAACCCTTGAATATCCTGCGCAGCCAGGATTTCAGGCCGCCCCCCTCGGGCGGCCTTTTTTTTGGTTGATGCGTCACATGCGGCCGCCGCGCCGGGGGGGCGAGGGCCGAGGCAATGCTATGCCGCCCCGTATCCTCTGCCGCGATCAGCCGTGCTTCCAAGGCGGAGACCTGCGCCACCGCCTCGGGCGGGCTGCTGGCGCCGAGCGCCGCAGCAGCGGAAGCAGCTTCGGCGAAATCACCAGCACGGCGCAAAGCATCAATCACGCGCACGGATTGTTCGGCATCCAAAGCCGGGCCGCTCCGCCACAGCGCCACGGCTTCGCGGCGCCATTGCCGCGCCAGATCGTCGCGGTTCAAATCATCAGCGACCCAAGCCGCATGCAGCGTGGCTTCCGCCGCCGCGTGCAGGGCGCCGGTTTCTTCCAGCACATGCGCCCAGGCCAGAAAGCGCCGCGCCAAAACCGGGTGTGATGTATCGGCAATCAGCGCGCGATAGGGCGCGGCAGCCACCGCCTCTGCCCCGGCGGGATGCGCTTCACTGATATCCGGCGCGGCATAGCCGCAATGCGGACAGGCTTGCAGCCAGCGCGACATGGTGGAGCGCACCGGCTCACCCGGCCTTAAATCAAGATCGGGCGCTTGTTCCGGCACGGGCGGGCGAAACGGCGCCTGGCGGCTTTCATGGCCGCAAACGCCGCAACGCTTCTCCCGCGCGTCAGATGCCCGCGGCGTGGCCATTACGCGGTGCGATCAGCCCCGCCCGATTGCAGCGCCGCCTGCGCCGCCGCCAAGCGCGCCACCGGCACGCGATAGGGCGAACAGGAAACGTAATCCAAGCCAACGCTTTCACAGAAATGGATGGAGGATGGATCGCCGCCATGCTCCCCGCAAATGCCAAGCTTGATATCCGGCTTCACGCTCCGGCCCTTTTCAGCGGCAATGCGCACCAGCGCGCCGACGCCATCAGGGTCGATGGAGACAAACGGGTCCTTCGGGAAAATGCCCTTTTCGATGTAAAGCGGCAGGAACTTGCCGGCATCATCGCGCGAAAGGCCGAAGGTGGTTTGGGTCAGGTCATTCGTGCCGAAGGAAAAGAAATCCGCGACACTGGCAATGGCATCGGCAGTAAGGGCCGCGCGCGGCAATTCAATCATGGTGCCGACGCTATAGATAACGTGATACCCGCCTTCGGCGAAAACTTCCTGTGCCACGCGGTCCACCATGGCGCGGGTGATTTCCAATTCGCGCTTGGTCGCCACCAGCGGGATCATGATTTCCGGCACCGGGGCCTTATGCGTCTTGCGGCCAATTTCCGCCGCCGCTTCAAAAATGGCGCGCGCCTGCATTTCATAGATTTCCGGGAAGGAAATCCCCAAGCGGCAGCCGCGATGCCCCAGCATCGGGTTCGCTTCCGATAATTCCTGCATGCGCCGCTGCATCGCCTCAACTTCGGTGCCAAGCGATGCCGCCACTTCCGCAATTTCATATTCGCTATGCGGCAGGAATTCATGCAAGGGCGGATCGAGCAAGCGGATCGTAACCGGCAGGCCCGCCATGATTTCAAACAGGTCAAGGAAATCCTTGCGCTGGAAGGGCAGCAGGCGCGCCAAAGCGGTACGGCGGCCTTCTTCCGTTTCCGCCATGATCATCTGGCGCACGGCGCCGATGCGCTCAGGGTCGAAGAACATGTGTTCAGTACGGCAAAGCCCAATGCCTTCCGCACCGAAGCGCCGCGCGGTTTCGGCATCCAAAGGCGTTTCCGCATTGGCGCGCACGCGCAGCCGCCGCACCTGATCCGCCCAACCCATCAGTGTGGCGAAATCACCAGAAAGCTGCGGTTCCACCATGGCGACCGAGCCGATGAAAACCTCACCCGTCGCACCATCCAGCGTGAGGATCTGGCCGGCTTCAATGCGCACGCCACCAGCGCTCAGATACTGGTTGTTGTAATCAACGGTAATGCCGCCGCAGCCCGCAACGCAGGGGCGGCCCATGCCGCGCGCCACCACCGCCGCGTGGCTGGTCATGCCGCCGCGTGTGGTCAGCACGCCGCGCGCCGCATGCATGCCGTGAATATCTTCCGGCGAAGTTTCAATGCGTACCAGAATAACGCTTTCGCCCTTTTGCGCGCGCGCTTCCGCTTCATCCGCACTGAACACCACAATGCCGCAAGCCGCGCCCGGAGAAGCGGGCAAGCCTTTAGCCAACAGCTTGCGCGGCGCCTTGGGATCCAGCGTTGGGTGCAGCAATTGATCCAGCGCGGCTGGGTTCACACGCCGCACGGCTTCCGTGTGATCAATCAAGCCTTCGCGCGCCATATCAACAGCAATCTTCAGCGATGCCGCAGCGGTGCGCTTACCATTGCGCGTTTGCAGCATGTAGAGCTTGTTGCTCTGCACCGTGAATTCAATGTCCTGCATGTCACGGTAATGGCGTTCCAGCGTCGCGCGCACCTGCACCAATTCGGCATAGGCTGCCGGCATGGCTTCTTCCATGCTGCGTTCGCTGGATTTGGAGCGTTCCTTCGCCATGGGCTGCGGCGTGCGGATACCCGCCACCACATCTTCACCCTGCGCGTTGATCAGATATTCGCCGTAGAAGATATTCTCGCCGGTGGAAGGATCACGCGTGAAGCACACGCCGGTCGCGCAATCTTCGCCCATATTGCCGAAGACCATGGCTTGCACATTCACCGCCGTGCCCCATTCAGCAGGGATGTCATGCAGGCGCCGATACGTCACCGCGCGCTGGTTCATCCAACTGCCAAACACCGCGCCAATCGCGCCCCAAAGCTGAGTCTCAGGCTCTTGCGGGAAGGGTTTGCCGGTGACTTCGGCGACCATTTCCTTATAGCCATCCACCACGCGATGCCATTCGGATGCGGTGAGTTCCGTATCCTCATTCTTTCCGGTGTCGAGCTTCACATGCTCGATAATTTCTTCAAAG
>CAIMVB010000178.1 GCA_903844785.1 uncultured Rhodospirillales bacterium
CGGCACCAGCGATGCGCCCGGCCTGCAAGGCGGCAATCAGCGCGGCTTCATCCACCACACGCCCGCGCGCGACATTCACCAGCTGCGCGGTTGGTTTCATGGCAGCAAATGCCGAGGCACCAATCAGGCCGCGCGTTTCATCCGTCAGCGGGCAGGCCAGCACAACGAAATCCGCGCGTGGCAAAAGTGCCGGCAGATTGGTGAAGGCATGCACCTCATCCGCGCCATTGGCACCGGCCGAGGCATCACGGCGCACGCCGATCACATGCATATCCATGGCCTTGCAGATGCGCGCAATGCGCCCGCCAATGCGGCCTGTGCCGACCACAATCACGGTCTTGCCGCCGGCTTCATCTTCGCGCTTGGCGAAATCGCCCATCATGCCGCGCCAGAAGCGCTTGGCTTGGTTGTCACGCGCTTCAGGCACGCGGCGCAGAATGCCCAGCATCAACGCAATGGCATGTTCGCTGACGGCATTGGCATTGCAGCCCTGCGCGCTAGCCAGCCGAATACCAGCGGCGCGCAGCACATCACGGTCATATTGATCCGTGCCGGCGCTGGCCGATTGCACAAAGCGCAAGCGTGGAGAAAGCTTCGGCAAATCATTGCGCCACAGCCCGGAACACACCAGCACATCGGCGCCCGCAATCCGCGCATCCAGATCATCCCGGTTGCGCACTTCAAAGAAATCAATCCCCGTCCCGCGCAGCGCGAAGCGATCGGCAAAGCGATAAGCGACATGGGCGAAGCAAATGGTCATTTTCTCGCGCGGCGGCAGCATGGGGCTCTCCTATTCTGATTGCCGGACCCTGAAACGGCCACGCCGCCGATGCAAGGGGTGGCGCTTGACGGCGGGGGCAAGGGGAAGCTTCCATAAGCGCCAAGGGCAGCAAGCGGGACATAACCCGCCACGTCAGCCCAATGGGAGGCAACATCATGCAGCGCATTCTGGCGGCCCTGGCCGCGCTTTTCCTGGGCCTGGCCCAACCTGCTCAGGCGCAGGATTTCCCCAATCGCACCATCAATATGATTGTGGTCTTCGCCCCCGGTGGCGCCACTGATGTGCTGGCGCGCATTGTGGCCGATCACATGATGAAGACGCTGAACCAGCGCGTGACGGTGGAAAATATCTCGGGCGCGGGCGGCACCATTGGCGGGGCGCGCGGCGCACAGGCGGCGCCGGATGGCTATACGCTGACCGTGGGCAGCCTGGGGAGCCATTCGGCAGCACCTTCCATCTATCGGTCCATCCAATATGACCCGCGCGAATTGCAGCCAATTGGCCTGATTGCCGGCACACCGCTGTTTTTTGTGGTGCGTAATGGCTTCCCGGCGCAGACCATGCAGGAATTCCTGGCGCAGGTCCGGGCCAATCCGGGCAAGGTGACGAATGCCAATGCGGGCATCGGTTCCACCAATCACTTGGCCTGTTCGCTGTTTTCCTATCTGACCCAGGCGCAGATGAATGAAATTCCCTATCGCGGCGAGGGTCCAGCCTTGAATGATGTGGTGGCGCAGCAAGTAGATAGCGCCTGCCTGCTGGCGCCTGCCGCCGTGCCGCAAATCCAGGCTGGCACGATGCGCGGGCTGCTGACGGGTGCCACGGCACGCAACCCGAATGCGCCGGGTGTGCCTTCCGCGCCCGAAGCCGGGGTGCCCGATTATATCTTCCAGGGCTGGAACGCCATTTTCGCGCCGCGCGGCACACCCGCCGCCGTGGTGCAAAAGCTGGATGAGGCGTTGCGCGCCGCGCTGGCCGACCCCGCCATCCGCAAGCGTATTGAGGATTTGGGCTCCATCCCCGCCGCCGCGGATCAGATGGGGCCGGAGGCGCTGTCGCGCATGGTCCGGTCAGAGGTGGATCGCTGGGCGACGGTGGTGCGGGCGGCTGGGATCCAGCCGCAATAACAGGATGGCTGGTCGGGGCGAGAGGATTCGAACCTCCGACCTCCTGTACCCAAAACAGGCGCGCTAGCCAGGCTGCGCCACGCCCCGATCGCGGGGCACCCTATGGGCAGCGGCGGCGCGGGGCAAGCCTTGTATTAGGGGGTTGTACCGAAAATCCGGTGCAGCACCCGGTCACCCACCCGAATATTCAGCCGTTCGGCCGTACCAGCGGCCAATTCCAGGGTGGCCCGCACCGGGCCATTGCTGGAAACCGTGGCCAAGGATTGGGGCACGGTGCGTTCCGCAATGCGATGCACCCGCCCATCAGCGGCGATAAACACCATATCCAGAGATGCGATGGTATTGCGCATCCACATGGAACTTTCGCGGGGCGCGCCCCAATCGAACAGCATCCCCTCATCCGGCTTTACTTCGGGGCGGAACATCAGGCCG
>CAIMVB010000179.1 GCA_903844785.1 uncultured Rhodospirillales bacterium
AATACGCACGCCCTTGCCGCGGCTGATCACCAGCGGGCCATTCACCTGATGCGCCTTGGCATCGGTATAGGGGTGCAGCACATTGGCAATGTCGCGTACGGCATTGGACTTGCGGGGCGGGGTCATGTTTTGGCTTCCTCAAACCTGGTCAGAACCCCGATTAAGGCACGCCTTGGCCCAAGACCCAAGAGGAAAGCGTTGCCCTAAGCCCCGCTGCGCGTCACATTACCCCCACGGAGGCATCTCATGACCGAAATCAAACCCCATGCGGCCCATTGGGGCAGCTTCGATGCGGTGGTTGAAAATGGCCGGCTGGTGGGGGTGAAGCCCTTCCATCGGGACCCTTTCCCAGGCTCCTTGATCGAAGCCATGCCCGATGCGGTGCATAGCGCCGCGCGGATTGATCGCCCCTATGTGCGCAAGGGCTGGCTGGAAGGCCGCCGGCGTGGCGCCTTGCGGGGCGGTGACCCCTTCGTGCCGGTTTCCTGGGACAAGGCGGTGCGGTTGGTCGCGGAAGAAACCCGCCGGGTGCGCGCTGAAGCTGGCGCCAAATCCATCATGGGCGGGTCCTATGGCTGGTCCTCTGCCGGGCGGTTCCATCATGCGCGCAGCCAATTGCAGCGCTTCCTGGGGCTCGGCGGCGGTTATACGGGCCAGGTCAATGCTTATTCCTACGCGGCGGCGCAGGCGTTGCTGCCGCATATTCTGGGCACCAATGAAGTGCTGCTGGGAAAGGTCACGGATTGGGCGGCGATCACGCGCTATTCCAAGGTGATGCTCTGCCTGGGTGGGCTGCCGATCCGCAATGGCTATGTCACCTCGGGCGGCGCGGGCCAGCATAGCAATGAGATGAATTTGCGCGCGGCGGCGGAAGCCGGGCTGCGCTTTCTGCAAATCTCCCCCGCGCGGGCGGATGTGCCGGATTGGGCGGGCGCGGAATGGACCCCGCTCCGCCCCGGCACGGATACCGCGCTATTGCTCGCGATGGGCCATGAAATCCTGGCGCGCGGGTGGGAGGATAAGAACTTCCTCGCGACCCGTTGTGTCGGTTGGGACAAGCTCCGCGCCTATATCACGGGCGAAAGTGATGGCACGCCCAAAACCCCCGAATGGGCCGCGCCCATCACAACTATTCCCGCCGAGACCATCCGTGCGCTGACGGCGGAAATCGCCAAGCAACCGGCGATGCTGACTGCCACCTGGTCCTTGCAGCGCGCGGATTACGGCGAACAACCCTATTGGATGCTGACCGCACTCGCCGCCATGCTCGGCTTGATCGGCAAGCCTGGGCAGGGTGTGGCGTTTGGCTATGGCAGCGTGAATGGCATGGGCCAGCCCCGGCGCGAAGTGCCAAGCTTCGCCATGCCAGCCACGCCGAACCCGACCGGGTTTTTCATCCCTGTCGCACGCATCACGGAAATGCTGGAAAACCCCGGCGGCGATCATCACTTCAATGGCCGCGTGCTGCAAGTCCCTGATACGCGCATCATCTGGTGGGCGGGCGGCAATCCCTTCCATCACCATCAGGATTTGAACCGCATGCTGCGCGCCTGGGCGCGGGCTGAGACCATTATTGTGCAGGAACCTTGGTGGACTTCGCTGGCGCGCCACGCCGATATCGTGCTGCCCGCCACCACCACGCTGGAACGCAATGATATCGCGAGCAGCGGGCGCGATCGCTTTCTGCGCGCCATGCATAAGGCGATTGAACCGGTGGGGCAGGCGCGTAATGACCATGATATTCTGGCCGATATCGCGGAAGAATTGGGCTACCGCGAACGCTTTACCGAACAGCGCAATGAAGAAGCCTGGCTGAGGCATTTATTCGAAGCCTGGCGCCGCCATTGCGCGCGCATGGGCCAGGAAACGCCGGATTTCGATACCTTCTGGGAAAAGGGTTTTTGGGAAGCCGATGCCCCCGCGCGTGGCGAGGAATATACCCAATTCGCCGATTTCGCCGCCGATCCTGAAGAAAACCCGCTCGATACGCCCTCAGGCAAGGTGGAACTCTTCAGCGAAACCATCGCAAGCTTCGGCTATGATGACGCGCCGGGCCATCCCGTTTGGATCGCGCCACGCGAATGGCTGGGCGCTGCGGAAGCCAAGCGTCACAAGCTCCATCTTCTATCCTTCCAGCCCGCCACGCGCTTGCACGGCCAATTGGATACGGGGCGCATCTCGGCCGCGAATAAAATCGCAGGGCGGGAGCCCATCATGCTCAATCCGGAAGACGCTGCCGAACGCGGCTTGAAGGATGGCGATATTGTGCGCGTGTTCAATGATCGTGGCGCGTGCCTGGGTGGCTTGCGGCTTGATCCGGGGCTGATGCGTGGTGTCGCCATGATGGCAACCGGCGCTTGGTATGATCCAATGGAGCCAGGTGTGCCGGGCAGCATGTGCGTGCATGGCAACCCGAATGTGCTGACGGCGGATGTGGGCACGTCCAAACTCGGCCAAGGCCCATCAGCGCAATCCTGCCTGATCGAGGTGGAAAAATGGACCGCGCCGCTGCCGCCGGTGCGCGTGCATTTGCCGCCGATGATTGAAGAAGCGCCCTGATACGCGCCGCGCCGGGTAGCGCCACCTGGATCGCCGGTGTGGCGCATCCGGGTGCGGGTCTTGGCGCTGCCCCCATCCGCGCAGCCTTTGGCTGCATTTCCGCGATGGGGAGCCCCCGCGCGGTGGTGTGGTGGTGCTGACCCGCGGTTGAAGGGCAGTGTCCCCAAAGCTTCATATTTCGCATCTTTATGCCCGCAAGCGGCATCTTTATCTAAATCAGTGTATTGGGTCGTCCTCGGGCGACGCGCCATGCCGGGATGGAGAGCAAAATGGATCAGCACCAAAACCAAATCGAAACCTTCGAAGCCTTTGATGATTGCGAGAATATCGGCAGTAATCCCGCGCCAGATTCGCCAATCGGCGAGATTATTGAAGCGCGCTATGGCCGCCGCGCGCTGCTCGGTTCCGCCGCCACGCTGGCTGCCCTTTCAGCCGGGCTTCCGCGTGATGCCGAAGCGCAATCAGCTGTGCCGGTTTCAGGTGGGCCTTCCAGCCTGACCTTCAGCGAACCCGCGCGCGCCTTGGCGCAGCGTGAATCAGTCGCTGAAGGCTATGAAGTACAAACCATCATCCGCTGGGGTGACCCCATTCTCCCAGGTGCGCCCGCTTTCGAAGCAGGCAAGACCACGCCGGCGGCGCAGGCGCGCCAATTTGGTTACAACAACGACTACCTCGATTTCTTCCCGCTCCCGCAGGGGGCAACGGGCAGCGATCACGGGCTGCTCGTGGTCAATCATGAATACACCAACCCCGGCTTGATGTGGGGTGGGCTTGGGACTGGGAGTTCTTCCCGCCAGCGCGTGAATGCGGAACAGGCGGAAGCCGAAATCATGGCCCATGGGCTTTCTGTGGTAGAAATCCGGAAGGAGAATGGCCGCTGGGGCTATGCCAAGGAAAGCCGCTTCAATCGCCGCATCACCGCCGCAACGCCGATGCAGATTTCTGGTCCCGCCGCCGGGCATGATTTGCTGAAGACCAAGGCTGACCCAACAGGCCGACAAGTGCTTGGCACCCTGAACAATTGCGCCGGCGGGAATACGCCCTGGGGCACGGTGCTGACCGCTGAGGAAAACTTCAACCTCTATTTCGGTGGCGATGTCGCGAAAACGCCACATGCCGAAAGCTTCCGCCGCTATGGCATCCGCAACCAGGCTTCCTATTCCTGGCCCAATCACATTGATCGTTTCAATGTGGAGAAAGAACCGAATGAGGCGTTCCGCTTCGGCTGGATTGTCGAAATCGATCCCTATGATCCGAATGCGGTGCCGGTGAAGCGCACCGCGCTTGGCCGCTTCAAGCATGAAGGCTGCCATCACGCGATCAATGCTGATGGGCGCGTGGTGATCTACATGGGCGATGATGAGCGTTTTGACTTTGTCTATCGCTTTGTCACCGCGCGTCCCTGGAATCCCACTGATCGCGCCGCCAATCGGGATTTGTTGGATGAAGGCGTGCTTTCGGTCGCTAAATTCCATGATGATGGCAAGGTGGAATGGCTGGATCTGATTCAGGGCCAAGGGCCGCTGACGCCGGCCAATGGCTTTGCCAGCCAGGCCGATGTGCTGATCCATACCCGCCAGGCCGCCAGCCTTTTGGGCGCCACACCTATGGATCGGCCAGAGGATGTGGAACCCAACCCCGCCAGCGGCCGCGTTTATGTGCTGCTGACGAATAACAGCAATCGCCGTGCGGATCAGTTGAATGCCGCAAATCCGCGCGCCAATAATCAGCATGGCCATGTGGTGGAAATCATCCCGCCCGGTGCTGGCACGCCGCGTGTTGATCATGCTGCGCGTGAAATGCGCTGGGGCTTGTTCTTGATGGCGGGTGCGCCCGGGATTGATCCCGGCACGCGTTATCATCGCGCGACATCTGATCGTGGCTGGCTTTCCTGCCCCGATAACTGCGCTTTCGACAAGCAGGGCCGCATCTGGATTGCCACCGATGGCGCCCCCAATGCCGCCGGTGTGGCGGATGCGCTTTATGCCGCCGATACATCCGGCCATGGCCGCGCGCTCACGCGGCTTTTCTATCAGGCGCCGACAGGGGCAGAAGTCTGCGGCCCCTGCTTCACGCCGGATAACAAAACCATCTTCCTCGCAATCCAGCATCCGGGTGAGGATTCCGGTTCCACCTTCGAACGCCCTTCCACCCGCTGGCCCGATTTTGCTGAAGGCGTACCGCCACGTCCTGCGGTGATTGCCATTGTCAAAAAGGATGGCGGGGAGATTGGCGGCTAGGTTTTGATGTGCGCCATCAGCGCTGTGTATTCGGCGGCGCTGATGGCTTCTTCCGGCATAGTCGTGGGCACCCTCCCGCAAGTCGCGCGGCGCGGCAGCAGGGCCGCCGCGCGTAGCTTGGGTTGCCAGCGCCGCAGCAGCGCGCGCAAATCTGCCAGGCTGATGGCATCCGCATCGAAATTCAGCGTGCAGGAAACCTGATTACCCTGCTGCGCGCCGATCCAATGGCGCTCCAGCAGCGCAACCCAGCGATATTGCTCGGCAAGGCTTGCTTCGCCCGCCGTGATCAGCCCCGCGCCTTGGCCAAGCTTCGCCAGCAGCGCTTCAGTTGGGAAGCCCACCAAAGTGGCTGACTGCACTTGTCGCGTGGGATAGCCCGCCGCGATCAAGGCTGAGGCTACCGTCACATCCTCATACCGCACCCAACGCAGATATTGCGCCGCAGGCGGTGGATGCGCCCCGGCACTCAGCCCAAACAGCAAGGATGTTGTACCGGCGGGCTTGATGGTGGTGACGGTGGCGGGCATCGTCACGCCAAGCGCCCGTGCATAATCGTCCGCTTCCCGTTTCGCGCTGGCGGAAAGCCGCGCCAGTAGGCGCCAGAAATCCTGCCCGCTACCCGGCGCAATCAGCGCCTTGAAGCCAAGCCCAAAGCGCAGCCAAGCCCATTCAAAAATCCCCGTCAGCCCAATCCCGATGCGATTGCTGGCGCGGATTTCTGCATCATAAATCCCCCTCATGCGATTGATGCGGATCAGAAAGCGCACCCCAAGTCGGATTGCCGCCGCCACACGCGCATCCCAGGCTTCAGCAAGGTCCTTGGGCAGCGCGCCGGGTGAAAGTGCTTCAAGCGGCAAAGGGCAAGCCAGCAGCGGCGCCACATCCGCCACCACGCAAAACCCGCCGGTGATTGGCAGGGCCACTTCGCCACAGGGATTGGTGATGGTGGGGAAATCCGCCCCGCGCGCATGAATGGCGATATCACTGACCAGCGCAGCCCCTTGCATTATGGGAAAGCGCGCCGATCCAAAGCTTGCATCAACATCGGGTAGCGCGGTTCGCACCAGGCGATCCGCATTGATGAAGCCCGGTTCGCCCCGCTGATGAATGGCCTGACTTGCTGCTTCAAACACCGCGCGCGCGTGAAGTGTTGCCAGGTCATCCGCCTTGGCGCGTGGGCTAAGCCGGGCCCAGAAATCCGCATCCACCAAAAGCGCATAAGCCGCACCGGCATGCCCAGGCAGATCAAGCCCGGCGGCCAAGCGCGGCGCATCCGCATCGCGCCAGGTTTTCGCCGCCATGCGCGCCGCACGGCGCAGACCGCCATAAATCACCGCCTGCGCCATGATATCATCCACGCGCAAGGCCTGTTCCCAGCGCGGCATGGCATCAGGCGCTGCAATCACCCCGTCGCGTAACGTGAAAAAGGCGTCAAGCAAGGGCAAAGGCCCCGGCGCGGGGCGCCCGCCAAGCCCGCGAATGGGCTGGCCGCTTGGCCGAATGGCTGAAAAATCCAGCACCAAAGCTTGGTCTGCTTGCCCGGCATGGGCCATGGCTTCCAGGATTTCCAAAGCCTCGGCCCAGCCCTCCCGGCTATCGGGGATGACGAAACGCTGCGCATCTTCCGGCGCTGCTTCAGACAAGGCCGCGCGCTGCGCCGATGATGCCGCCGTGAAATCCGCATGATCCGGGGCAAGCGTGAAAAACAACCTCGGCGCGCGGCGCCAATCCACCAGACACAGCGCGTCATCATAAGCGCGCCCCACACCGACGCCGCATAACAGTAAGTAAAAGCAGGTGAAACTTGTGGCCGCCGTGGCGCAATTCACAAAGAATTCCATGGGCTGACCGGGCTGAGACGCATCGCCACGCACCAAATGCCGCCCAGCGGTCAGCAGCGCGCCACAAGCAATGGCATTGCGCAGAAAGCCTTCTTCCTGCCGCGCGTCTGCGCCCGTGACATCGCCGAGCAGCGCGATATTGCCCGCCGCCACACGATCCGCGACGCGGCCGAAATCTTCCTGATCATCGGCGCGGAAAATGCCGCGCCGCGCCACGGCAAGCCCAAGCCCTGGGGCAAGGGCGCGCGCGGGCGCAGGTGCTGCACCGAAGCAGGCACCAGGCACTGCGGCTTTTTTCAGCACGCGCATGTGACGTGACCAGCCATCGCAAGCGGGGGCATTTTGCTCTCCTTCACTCAGGTTTCCGGCATGCCCAAAAACACGCGCGCCGCAGCGCCCATCGCCGCCGAAGGCAAGACTGGCGCCGCCCAAGCCGCCGCACCAATCACAATCCCGCGCCTCAGCGCCCGCGCCGTGATTCTGGGGGAAAGGCTGGACCATCGCAGCCTTGGCCCCGGCGGTTCTGCCCTGGCGGACCCGGTGCCCATCACTGCCCCGCCCCATATCAGCGCCTTCGCCTTTCGCTGGGGCGCGGTGGTGATATTCGGCGCCAACCCCGCCGAGGAAACCGCGCTGCTCCAAAAGCTAGGCCCGCGCATTACCAACCCTGCCGAGAGCCCTGCCGAGGAAACCGCGCTGATCAATATTGGCGCTGAGCGTGACGGGGTGGATGCCGAAGGTGTCATTCAACTGAGCGATTCTGCGCCCGAACGCCTGGCCGTGGTGGCGGATGCCCTGGCCAAAAGCGCGGCCCTTGCCCAGCAGGAAGCCCGCATTGCCGAAGCCCTGGACCGGATGGAACCTGCCGTGGCCAGCCTGCGTCTGGCGGGGCGGCTCAGTGTTTCCTCCCGCGCTTTGCATCGGCAGATCGGCCATGCGCTTTCCGCACGCAACCGCAACCTTGCGCGGGTGGAAGCCGCCGATAAGCCCGAAGTGCTTTGGGATCATCCGGAATTGGAACGGCTCCATGCCCGTTTGGCGGATGAATATGAACTCCGCGAAAGGGGGGGCGCGCTGGAACGCAAACTCGCCTTGATAGACGATACCATCCAGACGCTGCTTTCCCTGATCCAAGCCCGCCGCGCCCTTGGGCTTGAGCTGGCGGTGGTGGCGCTGGTCGGGATTGAGGTGATTTTCACCCTGTATGAGAAGGTGATCCGCCCGCTTTTGCACTGAAAGCACTGGCTTGGGCTGGCCTGATCGGCGATTTCGGGCAATAAAAGGCCAGAGACATGTCAGTCCGAGGAAACTTCTATGACGGCGAATTCGCCCGAATGGGCCCAGGCGCCCACCGCACCGCAGAACCTCAGCCAGAAGCGCCCGCCGCCGCCGCCCGCTTCCGTGCGCCGCTACCTCAGCCTGCCGGATTTTGAAGCGGCTGCCGCGCGCTATCTGCCGCGCAGCATTGGCGGCTTTGTCTCGGGCGCGGTGGAAACCGATGCGTCGCTGCGTGACAATCGCGAAGCCTTCGCCGAATGGGGCTTTGTGCCGCGCGTGCTGCGCGATACGCGTGGGCGCAATCTGAAGACCACGCTGCTTGGCCAGGAATATGATGCACCCTTCGGCCTGCCGCCCATGGGCGCTTCGGCGCTGGTGGCCTATCGCGGCGACCTGGTGCTGACGCAAGCCGCACGCGCGCGCAATGTGCCGATGATCATGAGTGCGTCTTCGCTGATCCCGCTTGAAGATGTCGCCAAGGCCAATCCGGATGCCTGGTATCAGGCCTATCTGCCCGGTGAAGCGGAACGCATTGAACCGCTGGTGGACCGCGTGGCGGCCGCTGGCTTCAAGACCTTTGTGCTGACGGTGGATGTGCAGGTTTCATCCAACCGCGAAAACAATGTGCGCAATGGCTATTCCATTCCACTGAAGCCCACGCCGCAATTGCTGTGGGATGGCATCACCCATCCGGGCTGGGTGATGAACACCTTCTTCAAGACCATGCTGAAGCACGGCATGCCGCATTTTGAAAATATGGATGCGGGCCGCGGGCCACCGATCGTTTCCAGTACGCTGATGCGCGCCTTCGGTGCGCGTGATGGGCTGGCGTGGGAGCATCTGCAACTGATCCGCAAGCGCTGGAAGGGCAAGCTTGTGGTGAAGGGCATCATCTCCCCCGAAGATGCGCGGATGTGCCGCGACGCGGGGGCGGATGGCATCATGGTGTCCAACCATGGTGGGCGGCAATTGGATGGCACAATTTCCGGCCTGCGCAGCCTGCCTGAAATCGCCCGTGATGCTGGCGGGATGACGGTGATGTATGATGGCGGCATCCGCCGCGGCAGTGATGTGCTGAAGGCGCTGGCGCTTGGTGCTTCCTTCGTCTTTGTTGGCCGGCCGATGCTGTCAGCCGCGGCGGTGGCGGGCGAAGAAGGCGTGAAGCACGCGATTGGCCTGCTGTCTGAAGAAATTGACCGCAACATGGCCATGATGGGCATTCTGAACCCATCCGAAATGTCCATGGAATATATGCGCCCGATGCGCTGAGTAGCTGGGCGTTTCAGTAAAACGGCGCAGCTTTTACGGCTGCGCCGTTAGAATGTGTCCCGTTCACCTTCGTTCACGGGACACATTCTAAACTTTCTTGATCGCATTTTCCGAGCCGCCAAGTGATTCCACTTGGCTTGAAAATGCTCGAGTGTTTCAGGCCGCCATGGCCGGGCGCTTGGCGCGCCAGCCCGCGGCCAATTCATAAGCCTGACCGGCGCGGAGCACGGTGGCATCCTCAAAAGGCCGGCCCACAAGCTGCGCGCCCACCGGCATGCCGCCCGCACCAAAGCCGGTGCAAACGCTCAGCGCCGGCTGGCCGGTGACGTTAAAGGGCATGGTGAAAGTCGGCACTTCAAAAGAAGCCCATTTTGTCATTTGATGAATGGGGCGCGCCTCACCTGGTTGCGCTGCCGTCACCAGCAGATCGCAATCAGTCATGGCGGCGGCGACAGCTTCGCATAATTCACGCCGGCGGCGTTGTGCCTGGATGTAATCGCCGGCTGTAATGGTGGAAGCCAGCGCCAGCCTTTCACGCAGGAATTCGCCATAAGCGCGGTATTTTTCGCGCAGCCAGGCATCATGCACCGCATAGGCATCGGCGGCCAGAATAAGCCAGCCGGCAGCGTTGAAATCGGCCATTGGCGGCAGCTTCACTTCGCGGATTTCCGCACCTTGCGCGGCGAGGGTGCTGGTCAAGTGCTGAATGCCCGCCGCCATGCCGGCGCTGACTTTGCAGTCATCTTCATGGAAATGGCGGATCACGCCAATGCGCAGCCCCTTCACGCCGCCATTCAGGCCTGAAAGCAAATCGGGCCGTGGGCGATTGGCGGAAGATGGGTCAGCGGGGTCATGCCCGGTCATGGCATCCAGCAGCAGCGCGCAATCTTCCACTGTCCAGGCCATGGGCCCGGTAGTGTCCAGGCTTTGCGAAAGGGGCAACACGCCAGTGCGTGAGCATAGCCCGTAGCTCGGCTTGATGCCGGCAATGCCGCACAGCGATGCCGGGGCGCGAATAGAACCACCCGTGTCAGACCCCGTGCCACCCAGGATCATGCCGGCGGCAACCGCAGCACCGGTGCCGGAAGAAGACCCGCCGGTGAAGCATTCCGTATTCCAGGGATTGCGCGCGGGCGGCCAGGGCAGATCAAAGGAAGGCCCGCCCCAGGCGAATTCATGGGTCGCAAGCTTGCCCAGCATCACCGCGCCCGCTTCGCGCCAGCGCCGCACCACGGCAGAATCCGCCTTGG
Source organism: uncultured Rhodospirillales bacterium (assembly GCA_903844785.1). GTDB lineage: Bacteria > Pseudomonadota > Alphaproteobacteria > Acetobacterales > Acetobacteraceae > Neoroseomonas. The sequence continues at coordinate 10,438 of CAIMVB010000179.1, forward strand.
GCACATGATGTTCCAGCACGCGGGAATGGCCCGTGGTGGTGACCCCCGCCGTTTCGTAAATATCCTTATGTGCAATGGGGATTCCATCAAGCGGCCCGCGCAGCGCACCGGCTGTCTGGCGCGTTTCGGCGGCCTTGGCCTGTTCCAGCGCGATGTCCGGCGTGAAGCGGATGAAGGCATGCAGCGCCGGGTTCAGCTTTTCTGACCGCGCCAGATGATCCTTCATTAATTCAACCGGTGAGATACGCTTGGCCGCAATATCGCGCGCCGCACTTGCGATGGTGGGGAAGCTGGTCATGCGCTGGCCCCTTTCAGGGTGAAGATGGTGGCGGATTCCACGGAAACTTCGCGCGGGGTGCGCACGCGCGCGGCGGCGGCCTGGGTATGGGCGGAAGCGGCGCGAATGCCTTCCTTTTCAGCCTCCGTCAGATCAAGCCCGGCTTGGGCCATCAGGGCTTCGAAATGCGCCTTATCGAGGGGTTGGGCCATCGGGGCCTCCTTTCCATTGCTGAGGCCACTATGGGAAATCCGCGGCGGTGAGGGAACTGGGGCCAGTGCGGTTTATGGCGCTGCCGGGCGGTGGCTGCCCAAAAGATGATCGGGGGAGGAGGAGATATTCAGCTTGTTCTTATTTTGTTCTTTTGATAAGCTTTCTTTCCCATGGTTGTCCCCGATCCTGATCCCCCCCGCAACGCTGCCCTGGCCCGGCTGCGCGCTGAGCTTGCCGGGCTTACCACCCGCACTCCAGCGGGCAGCGCTGGTGCCCCTATTCCGATTTTTGCTGATAATAGCTTGATCGGGGCTGGACTTGTCCGTGGCGCGTTACATGAAGTTTGCGCCGCAAGCCCCGGATCTGGCGTGGCTTTTGCCGCCATTCTGCTGGCGCGCTGTGGTGGCCAGGTGCTCTGGATTGCCACCGAACAGGAATCGAATCTTGTCTGGCCGCCGGGGCTGATCCCCTTCGGCCTGGCCCCGGAACGCCTGATTCTGGCGCGGGCGGCGCGCTGGCCAGAGGCGCTTTGGGCCATGGAAGAAGCCCTGCGCTGCCCTGCCTTGGGCGGGGCCGTGCTGATGGCGGGCGCGGGGCAGGGGCTTGATCTGACCGCAACGCGCCGCCTGCATCTGGCGGCCGAGGCCGGGGGCGTTTTCGGCCTGCTGCTCCGCCCGGATGGCATCGCCGGTGCTTCCGCCGCCCGCACGCGCTGGCATATCGCGCCGCTTTCCAGCACCGATGCGCCGCGCTGGCGCTTGAGCTTGCTCCGCCAGCGCGGCGGCGCCCCGGCGGGGCCATGGAATATCGCCTTTGAAGCCGCAACCGGCAGCTTGCGGCTGGAAGCGGGCGGCGGATGAAGCCCGCGCGCCGTTACCTTGCTGTGCATCTGCCCTTCTGGGAAGCCGAGCATCTGCGCCAAAGCCACCCCGATCTGCCGGCGGATACGCCCTTGGCGCTTTGGGCGCGGCAGGGTGCGCGGCGCCTTTTGGTGGCGGTGGATCAGGCCGCGGCAGCGGCGGGCTTGGAACCAGGCCAAGCGCTCGCCGATGCCGAGGCGCTTTTGCCCGATTTGCAGGTTTTGCCCGCTACCCCGGAAACCTCGGCGGCGGGGCTTCGTGAACTCGCACTTTGGGCGCAGCGCTTCACGCCTCTTTCGGCGCCGCTGCCGCCCGATGGGCTGCTGCTGGATATCACCGGCTGCGATCATCTGTTTGGCGGGGAAGCCACTTTGCTCACCAAAACCCTTGCGGATTTGGCAGCACTTGGCCTGACCGCCCAGGGCGCGGTGGCGAGTGCGGCGGCCAGTGCCATGGCGCTCGCGCGGGTGCAACGCGACGCGCCGATCATTGCTGCAGGATCAGAAGAAAAAGCCGTCGCACCCCTGCCGCTTGGCCTGGCGCTTCGCCTGCCGGGGGGGATGGTGGAAGACCTTGCTCGGCTTGGCTTGCGCTCCATCGGTGATGCGCTGCGCCAGCCCCGCGCGCCACTCGCCCGGCGCTTTGGTGCGCCTTTGCTCAATGCGCTGGATGCCGCGGCGGGTCATCGCGCGCCCCCCATCACCCCCATCGCCGCGCCACCTGATTTGAGCGTGACGCGCGCCTTGCCGGAACCAATCCTAACCGCCGAGGCCATTGCCGCCTTGCTGGACCGGTTGCTGGCAGCGCTATGCGCGCGGCTTGCCCGTGCCGGGCTTGGCGCGCGGCGGCTTTCCCTGACCGCCTGGCGCGTGGATGGCACCGAACAGCGCCTGGTGATCGGCACTGGCGCGCCGAACCGCGACGCTGGCCATCTGGCGCGGCTTTTCGCCGAGCCCTTGGCCAGCCTGGCGCCGGAGCTGGGCTTTGAGCGTTTCACCCTGCACGCTTTGGCGACCGACCCGATGGGTGCGGAAGGGCAGGGCGCCTTGCCCATGGGCGCCGCGCCGCGCCCGGATGGGGTTTTGGCGCAGCTATTGGACAGGCTCGGCCAAAGGCTGCGCCTGGCCCGCCCCGCGCCAATGCCGAGCCATTGGCCGGAACGGCAATGGCGCGCTGCCCCCCCGCATGAAGCGGCCATCGCCACCCCGCCCGGTTGGGGTAGCCGCACTGCACCAGTGCTGCTGCGCCGCCGGCCTGAAGCGGTGCAGGTCACTACCTTTGCCGAAGGCGCCCCCGCCGCGATGCACTGGCGGGGGCGGGTCTATCCGCTGACCCGCGCTGAAGGCCCGTTACGGCTGGAAGCGGAATGGTGGCATGGCGGCACGCTACCGCCGGCGCGGGATTATCACCGCGTGCAACTCGCTTCCGGCGAAAGGCTCTGGCTTTGCCATGCGGGCGGGCGCTGGGTGGTGCAGGGCGATTTGCCATGAAAGCGCCCGGCTATGCGGAGGTAGCAGCGCGGTCCAATTTCTCTTTCCTGGATGGCGCTTCGCATCCGGAAGAATTGGTGGAACAGGCTGCAGCGCTGGGGCATGCCGGCTTCGGGTTGTGCGATACCAATGGGCTGGCCGGCGTGGTGCGCGCCCATGGCGCGGCCAAGGCGGCGGGGCTGGCCTTCGCGCCGGGGTGCCGGCTGCAGTTGGAAGATGGCGCGGAATGGCTGGTCTGGCCTGCCGATCGCGCTGCCTATGGGCGGCTGACGGCCTTGCTTTCAGCGGCGCGCATGGCCGCACCCAAGGGCGAATGCCGGTTGGATTTCGCGGGGCTATGTGATGCGGCGGAAGGGCAGGTGGTGGCGGCGATACCGCCCGTGGCGCCCGCAGCTTTGCGCCGCCTGGCTGGGCTGCGCCTTGCCCTGCCGCCGCTGATTGCTGCTGCCTGCCCCTTGCTGGGCGATGACGCGGCGGTGCTCGCGCGCCAGGCGGCGCTGGCGGAGGCAACCGGGGCGCGGCTGCTCGCCACCAACAACATCCGTTACCATGTGCCATCGCGGCGGCGCTTCGCGGATGTATTGAGCGCCATTCGCCTGCGCTGCAGCGTGGATGCCTTGGGCCAGGCGGCGGAACCCAATGCGGAACGCCATTTGAAGTCACCCGCCGAAATGGCGCGGCTTTTCACGCGCTATCCGGATGCTTTGCAAGCAAGCCTTGATGTGCTGGCAACCACGCGCGGCTTTTCGCTGGATCATTTACGCTACGAATATCCCGATGAAGTGCTGGACCCGGGCCTGAGTGCACAGCAAAGCCTGGAAGCGCGTGTGGCTGAAGCCGTGGCCGCGCGCTGGCCGGTGCAGGTGCCGGATGCCATTACCGCGCGCATCGCCCATGAAATGCGCCTGATCAATGATCTTGGCTATGCGCCGTATTTCCTGACAGTGCATGAGATTATTCGCTTCGCCCGTGCGCGCGGCATCCTGTGCCAGGGGCGTGGTTCGGCGGCGAATTCTACGGTTTGTTATGTGCTTGGCATTACCGCCGTTGATCCCGAAAAGCATGATCTGCTGTTTGAACGTTTTGTCTCCGCCAGCCGTGGCGAACCGCCCGATATAGATATTGATTTCGAACATGACCGGCGAGAGGAGGTGATCCAGCACCTCTATGAACGCTATGGCCGCGACCGCGCGGCGATTTGCGCGACGCTGATCCGCTACCGCCCACGCAGCGCCATTCGTGAAGTGGGCAAGGCGATGGGCTTGAGTGAAGACATCACCGCACGCCTCGCCAAGGCCGGCTGGGGACCGGGGCGGGAGATGAGCTTGGCGGAATTGGCGCAGGATGAAG
>CAIMVB010000180.1 GCA_903844785.1 uncultured Rhodospirillales bacterium
CCCATCGCGCCAGCGATTCTGGGCCATGGTCCAGGCAATGCCAAAGGCGCGGAATTCATGCCCGGCGATCTGGCGGAGCTTCTTTTCCACCGGGGCGGCGATTTCGCCCAGCGGGGTGCCATTGCTGGCCTTAGCCAATTCACGCCCCAGCGCGGTCGCCAAAGCCACACCGCGGCCATTGCAACCAGTCCAGCTCAACACACCAGGCGCCAATTCATAGACATGCGGCATCTTGTCATCAGTGGCTGCGACATAGCCCCACCAGATGTAATCAAAGGTCACATCACCAATTTGCGGGAATACGCGCTTCACCCGTTCCGTGATGCGTGCACGGATGCGCCCTTCCCAGCCAAAGGGCACAATCAAACCACCCCCCGTCACCAGCCTTCCATTCGCCTCAAAGCGATAGAAGTAAAGATCGCCCTGCGTATCTGATAGCGCGTGCCCCTCGGGCAGGATGGATTTGCGAATATTATCCGAAAGTACCGAAGTGCCCATTTGGTATGACCGCACCGGCACAATGCTTTGCTTCAGCCCCGGCCAGAAATCGCCCGTATAGGCATGGGTCGCGATGATCACGCGTTCCGCATGCAAAACACCGCGCGGCGTTTCCACCGCCCAGCCGCCGGGTTCCTGCCTGATGGCGCGCACCGGGCTTCCGGTATGCACCACGGCGCCGGCGCGCATCGCCGCCGCCGCCAGCCCACGCGCATAGCCCAGCGGATTGATCCGCCCGCCGGTCTTATTCTCCCACCCGCCATGCCAGTAATCAGTGCCGGACAGGGCGGCCATCTCCGCGCGGTCCACCATGCGCACGGGCGCGCCTCGGCGGCCCCATTGTTCCACGCGGGAAGCCGCCAGCTTCATGCGTGAAGGCCGATGCGCCGGCTGAATCCAGCCGTTTTGTACCGCTTCCGCCTGGATGCCGTGCTTGCGGATCAGGTCAAACACCAATGATGCACTGTCGCGGATGAGGCCTACCAATTCCTCGCCCTTGTCGCGCCCGCCATGTTCGCGCGCGACACTCGCCACAATGGCATCGGGATCAAGGCGCGACATATTGGGAATCACCTGGCCATTATTGCGCCCGGAAGCGCCCCAGCCGATCTCCGCCCCTTCCAATACCGTGACCGGCACACCGGCTTCGGCCAAATGCAGCGCCGCCGAAAGCCCGGTGAAACCGGCGCCCACCACGGCAACGCCAGTGCGCGCTTCGCCCAGCAACGGTTCCGTCACGGGCGGCGCGGGCGCGGTGGCGGCCCAAAGGCTCGGCGGCATCGGTGTGGAGATGGCATTCATGCGCTTTTCCTTCCGGTGAACAGCACCGCGGCGAGCATCCCGGCAACGGCCAAGCCTGCCCCCAGAATTTGCAGCAGGGAAAGCGGTTCGCGCAACCAAAGCCCCGCCAGCAGCAGCGCCACCACCGGCACCATGACGGAAAGCGTGGCGGCGCGGGTTGCCCCCAATAGCTCCACCGCGCGGGCGAAGAAGAACATCGCCACACAGCCCAGCACCAGCCCCTGGGCGATCAAATGGAACAAAACCAGCCCGGCGGGCATGGCGAAAACCTCCGCCGCGCGCAACGGCAGCCAGAAGGGCAGGATGGCAAGGCCCGAGACAATGGTGATGGCCGCCGTCGCCGGAATGGCCGGCACCTGCCAGCGGCGCAGCAGCAGGGTGAACACCGCCCAGGTGGCGCCGGATGCCATTAGCAGCAAATCACCGCGCCAGGCGCCCGGGTAATCGCCCATCACGCCATCCCAGCCAATCATCAGAACGCCCATCACCATAACGCCAAGTGCCATGGCGCGCCCGCGTGTTGGCCATTCGCGCAGCAAGGGAATGGCCAGCAAAGCCCCCACTATGGGGGATGTCATGGGCGCGATGGTGCCGCCATGGGATGCCGGGGCATAAACCAGCGCCACCAGAAACAGCAGCAGATTGGGCAAACCGCCAAATAACGCCAGCAACAGCACGCGCCGAAGGCCAAGGCGCAGCAGCGTGACGCGCGCC
>CAIMVB010000181.1 GCA_903844785.1 uncultured Rhodospirillales bacterium
CCAGGCAATGGCGGGGTCGGAAGGCACGCCGGCTTCCGCCATAGTCGGCACTTCGGGCAAGGCAGGGAAGCGTTCGGCACTGGTCATCGCCAGCGCGCGCACAGACCCATCCCGCACCTGGCCCAGCACGCCCCCGGTTGCGGCGAAAAACGCATGGATGCGCCCCGCCACCAAATCCAGCACCGCCTGACCAACGGCGCGATAGGGCACATGCACTGCCTCAAAACCTTGGGACGCCGCCAAATCTTCCATCGCCAGATGAGAAAGCGTCCCCGGCCCGGTAGAGGCATAGCTGATCTTGCCCGGATTGGCCTTGGCATAGGCCACAAATTCCGCCGCGCTCCGCGCCGGGACCGATGGATGCACCACCAGCACGAAGGGAAGCCGCGCCAAAAGGCTGATCGGCGCCAAATCTGTCGCGGGGTCATAGCCAAGCGCCGGGTTCAGGATTTTCGCCGTGCTGCCCGGGCCGCCGATGGTCACCCCCAGCGTATGCCCATCAGTGGCGCGCGCCACGGCTTCCGTGCCGATATGCCCGCCGCCGCCCGCGCGGTTTTCCACCACCACAGGCTGGCCCAATACCTGCTGCAAATGCGGCGCAATGGCGCGCGCGGCCAGGTCTGGCGTGGAACCGCCTGGAAAAGCGCAAATGATCCGCACCGGCCGATCCGGCCAGGCGGCTTGCGCGCGCAGGATGGAAGGTGCCGCGACAAACCCGGCGGAAAGCGCCAAAACAGACCGGCGATGAAAAGCGTGCATGGAAGGCTGTCCAGTAAAACTCCGCCTCACAATGGCGTGAGCAAGCCCCGGCTGCAAGCTTACCTTTGGCTAGGCCCCGCTTCCATCAGTGCCAGGTTCTGCGCTGCCAAATCGGCCGCCGCGCTATCTGGGGCCAATTCCATGACTCTTTCCCAATCACGCCGCGCGGCTTCAGCCTCGCCGCGCAATTGGCGCAAAATGCCGCGTTCCAGCAGCGCTTCCACATTGCGGGGCGCCAGGCGCAAGGCGGTGGTGATGCTGTCTTCCGCAGGATTAAGCCTTTCCAGCCGGCGCTGCGCTGCCGCACGCAGCACCCAGGCCTCCGTTCGGTCCGCATCCAGCACCACCGCCAGATCAAGATCAACCAAGGCGCCCGGCAACTGATTAAGCGCAAGCCGCGCCATGGCGCGTTCCAGCAGTAAATCGGCATCTTGTGGCGTCAGCGCCAAGGCAAGGCTGGCGGCGGCAGAAGCACGTTGCGGCTTGCCCGCCGCGCGCCAGGCTTCCGCCGCTTGGCCAAAAACCGCCGCGCGCGCCGCCAAACCGGCTTCGCTGCGCGCGGCAATACGTTCCAAAGCTTCCGCCGCCGCATCAGCCTCACCCAGGCTGAGTTGCGCCAAAGCCTCACATTGCGCGGCGCCTTCGCCGCCGCCCTGCATATACCAATCACGCGCAAAGCCGCGCGCCCCGGCGGGATCGGCCAAAAGCAAATCAAGGCAGCGCGCATATTCCGGCGCTTGCGAAAGCCGGGGCGGTTCCGGTGGCACGGGCAAGGCCGCATTCTGCTGTTCGTTATTAATCAGGCCAGAAAGCCAAAGGCCACCCGCCGCGCCGATCACCAGCAGCGCCGTTGTAAACCCGATAAGTTTCATGGGCTTTAGCTTCATTGCCCGCTACTTAGCGCATGGCGCTTGCAATGTGAGCCGGGCGGCCTGAGGTTTCACCGAATTATGATGCGGCGTGGCGGAAAAACCATGGAACAGGACAAGAAGCTGATCATTGCCGGGCTGGGCTATGCCGGGCGCGCCGTGGCGGAAGCCGCGCTGGCGGCGGGATGGCGCGTGGTGGCGACCTCTCGTCAGCCGGAACGCCTGACCGCGCCGGCAGGAGTGGCGGTGATTGGCTTCGACCAAGCCAGTGCAGCCTTTGCCGCGGCCACCCATTGGCTGATCACCACCCCGCCCGATGAAGCGGGGGACCCGGTGCTGCGCCGCCATGCGGATGCTTTGGCTTCCGGCAAGCCACGCTGGATCGGCTATCTTTCCACCACCGGGGTTTATGGCGACCGCGCCGGCGGTGAGGTGGATGAAGCAACGCTGCCCGCCCCAGGCCAGGCGCGCAGCCAAAGGCGATTGGCGGCAGAAGAAG
>CAIMVB010000182.1 GCA_903844785.1 uncultured Rhodospirillales bacterium
ATAGCCGGTCAGCACGGTCACGGGCACGGGGGCGCGGGTGGTGTCGCTCACGTGGGTTTCTCCATCAGTAAGGTTTGAGACCCTATATGGGGCGAAGCCGGGCAGAGGTCACCCCGCCCGGCAGCATATCGTCTTGGTCGCATTTCCCGAGGCGCCATGTGAGCCCACATGGCTTGAAAATGCTCCTGTTACGCCGCTTCAGCGACAAGCGCCTCAGCCAAGGTATTGATCAGCCGATCCACATGCGGCTTTTCGCAAATCAGCGGCGGCGACATGGCAATGATATCCGCCGTCACGCGGATCAGCACGCCATCATCAAAGCAGCGGCGGAAGACATCCAGCGCGCGTTGCGTGGGCTTGCCCGGGCGCGGCGCCAATTCCACCGCGCCAATCAAGCCGACATCGCGGATATCAATCACATTCGGCAAGCCTTTCAGCGAATGCACCGCATCCTGCCAATAAGGCTCCAGCGCCAGCGCCCGGCCCGGCAAATCCTCAGCGCGGTGCAATTCCAGCGTGGCAATCGCCGCCGCCGCCGCCAAAGGATGGCCGGAATAGGTATAGCCATGGAAGAATTCGATCCCGGCGCTGGTGCCAGTCACAATGGCATCATAGATGTCATTCCTGACCGCAACCGCGCCCATGGGCACGGCGGCGTTCGTCAGCCCCTTGGCCATGGTCATGATATCAGGCACCACACCCAGCCGTTCCGCACCGAAATTGGCGCCGAGGCGACCAAAACCCGTGATGACCTCATCAAAAATCAGCAGAATGCCATGCTTGGTGCAGATATCGCGAAGGCGCTTGAGGTAGCCCACCGGCGGCACCAGCACCCCGGTTGAACCGGCCACCGGTTCCACCATGACAGCGGCAATGGTCTCCGCGCCATGCAAAGCCACCAGGTTTTCCAGCACATCGGCCAATTCGGCGCCATGCGGTGGCTCGCCCCGGCAATAGCTGTTCTTGGCCGGCAGATGCGTATGCGGCAGATGGTCCACATAAGGCAGCAGCGCGCCGAATTGCTTACGATTGGGGCCGATGCCGCCCACCGACATGCCGCCAAAACCCACGCCATGATAGCCGCGTTCGCGCCCAATCAAGCGCACGCGGGAAGATTCACCCCGTGCCTTGTGATAGGCCAGGGCGATTTTCAGCGCCGTATCAGCGGCTTCACTGCCGGAATTCGTGAAGAAAACGCGGTCCATGCCATCGGGCGTCATATCCGCCACGCGCGCGGCGGCTTCAAAGGCAATCGGGTGGCCAAGCTGGAAGGCGGGGGCGAAATCCATGATCGCCGCCTGCTTTTGGATGGCCTCCACAATCTCCCGCCGGCCATGTCCGGCATTGCAGCACCAAAGGCCAGAGGTTCCGTCCAGAATCTCCCGGCCCTCGGGCGTGTAGTAATGCATGCCCTCAGCGCGCGCGAGCATGCGCGGGCGGTCCTTGAAATACTTATTGTCGGAATAGGGCATCCAGAACGCGTCCAGATTATTCGGGCGCGGGACATTGATCTCATTCATCGGGGCTTCTCCGGGCTTCACCCCATACAAACACCCGCTGGCGCGCGGGGGCAAGCGGGGCGCGGACTAGCCCTGCCGCAGTTCGGGGAAATCCTCCTCCCGATGCTCGCCCTCCGGCCGGGTGCCGGCGGCGAAGCGCTTTTCCTCAAGCTGGCGGAGTTCCACCCGCCTGATCTTGCCGGAAATGGTTTTCGGCAATTCATGCACTTCAAGCCGCCGCACGCGCTTGAAGGGGGAAAGCCGCCCGCGCAGATGCTGGAAGATGGATAGCATGGTGGCGGCGTTGGCCTCAGCGCCCGGGGCCAGCGCGATGAAGGCCTTGGGCACCGCCATGCGCATGGCATCCGGCGCCGGCACCACGGCGGCTTCCGCCACTGCCTCATGCTCGATCAGCACGCTTTCGAGTTCAAAGGGCGAAATCCGGTAGTCAGAGGCTTTGAAGACATCATCTGCCCGCCCGACATAGGTCAGGTAGCCATCCTGATCCCGATTGGCGACATCGCCGGTACGATAGAAAGCCTCGCCCGCCGGCAGGATGGCGCCATCATCGCCCTGATAGCCCATCATCAGCCCGGTCGGCGCGGGGTTCAGCGCGATGCAGACCTCCCCTTCCTCAGCCGGCTTGTCCTCGGGGTCGAGCAAAACAATCCGATAGCCCGGCAAGGGCTTGCCCATGGAGCCTTCCTTCAAGGGCATCCCTGGCGGATTGCCGATCTGGGCCGTGGTTTCCGTCTGGCCAAAAAAGTCGCGGATGGTCAGGCCCCAGGCATCGCGCACCTGTTCGATGATCTCGGGGTTCAGCGGTTCCCCCGCGCCGGCCACTTCGCGGAGCGACGTGCGCAGCGATTTCATGTCTTCCTGCACGAACATCCGCCAAACCGTGGGTGGGGCGCAAAGGCTGGTGACGCCGTTTGCGGCAATCGCTTCCAGCATGCCGCGCGCATTGAAGCGCGGCTGATTGGCGATAAAGACCGTGGCCCCCGCATTCCAGGGCGCAAAAAGGCAGGACCAGGCATGCTTGGCCCAGCCGGGTGAGGAAATGTTCAAATGCACATCGCCGGGCCGGAGCCCCAGCACGAACATGGTGGAAAGATGCCCCACCGGATAGGATTGATGGCTATGCAGCACCAGCTTGGGCCGCGCCGTGGTGCCTGAAGTGAAGTAAAGCAGCAGCGGATCACTCGCCCGCGTCGGCCCATCGGGCGTGAAGCTCGCGGCACCCTGGTGCAGCGTTTCATAAGCCACCCAGCCCGGCGGGGTAGCGCCGATGGCGATTCGCGTGACACCATCCTCCAGCCCCGCAAATTTCGGCGCATCGGCGGCATTGGCAACCACAAAGCGCGCGCGGCCCCGGGTGAAGCGGTCCTTCAAATCATCACCGGCGAGCAGCGTGGTCGCCGGGATCACCACCGCGCCGAGCTTCATCGCCGCCAGCATCACCTCCCACAACGGCACTACATTCCCGAGCATGAGCAGAATGCGGTCCCCGCGCTTCACACCCAGCGCCCGCAGCCCATTGGCCACGCGGTTGGAGGCGGCGGAAAGCTCGGCAAAGCCCACTTCGGCCGCGCCGTCGCCGATGATTTTCAGGGCCAATTGCTGGCCCTGTGGGCCTTGGGCCAATTCGGCATCGAACCAATCGAGTGCCCAGTTGAAATCACCAAGTTCCGGCCAGCGGAAATCACGATAAGCAGTCGCGTAATCGCCGCGCTGCGCCAGCAGGAAATCCCGCGCGGCCTTGAAGGCGGAATGGCTCATGCCGCTATCCTCCCCAACCGCGCGGCGTGGCGCGGGGCGTTATTGTTTTCGGGTGAAGGCTAAACCGGCATTATCCATATGTTCAAGTCAGTCAGCGAGTCTTGGAAGCTTGTAAAACTCGCATCACCAATGCTCGCGCCTTTCTGCTTCACAAGCAGGCTGCTTCGCATAATCCGCCATAAGTTCTGAGTGAGTGCTTTTTCCGACCTTATCTGGGCCCAGCACCGCAAAGGCCCAGTATTACTCTGCTCATGGAAATTGTGCCGCTTGACTATGGAAACTTGACTTTAACCTAAAATTTGCCTAAAATTAATCATTTATTCGTGCGGGTTTTGCCATGCCAAGCTATTACGGATCATCTGCGGCCGATACCTTGGCTGGCACAACTGGCGCAGACCAATTCTTCGGCTTTGCAGGCAATGACAGCCTTTCTGGTGGCGCAGGTAACGACGATCTCTACGGGGATGATGGCAACGATACGTTGGATGGCGGCGAAGGTAACGATCATCTCTACGGCGACGACGGGCATAATTTACTACTGGGCCAAGCGGGCAATGACTACCTCTCGACCTATTATTATGAGGGAAATTCAACATTAGATGGCGGCGAGGGCAATGATACCCTGTATGGGGGCGCGGGTCGCAATCTACTGCTTGGCCAAGCGGGTAATGATTATCTGTCAACCTATTCCGATGTTGGAAACTCAACGCTGGATGGCGGTACCGGTAATGATTCCTTGTATGCCGAAGAAAGCAGTGATGACCGTCTCCTAGGGGGCAGCGGCAATGATTACCTCGACTCCGGCTGGAGCGGCTTGGGCAACGATACCCTTGATGGCGGCGCCGGCATCGACTCTCTTGTGGGGGGGTATGGGAACGACGTTTACTTTATTGATAATGTCTTTGACAGTATTTTCGAATACGGGGGTAATGATACCGCCTATGTCTCTACAAGCTTCATAAATTTGCCCGACTCGATTGAGAACGTGATTTATACTAATGGTGCGCTCGCTGTTCCCTATTGGATTGACGCGCTTTTGGGGGATTACGGGGCGTATCATCCAGCAAGCCATTTAGGTCCTGCAAAAACGTTCGGTTACGCCTTTCCGACAGCAGCCCCCGATTACCTCAGCGGTACGAGATATACCGATGGCTATACAGCCTTCTCGAGCATACAGATCGCGCGAACTGAGCTGGCATTACAATACATTGAGAGTATCATTGACGTCCGGTTCGTGCAGGCCACCAACCCCGTCGCGCCAAATGTCTTGTCCTTCGCCAGTAATACACAAACCGGTTCGGCAGGATACGCTTTCTATCCCTCAGCATCCTTCATCGGCAGCGATATTTTTCTCAACAACGCAAGCTATAATATATCCTTGGCTGATGGAACCTATGGCGCCCTCACCCTTATCCATGAAGTGGGTCACGCCCTCGGGTTGAAGCATCCCTTTGATGAACCGGATGCATATGGTCACATCCCAGACCCCCCTTATCTTCAGGGGGCCGAGGATGATACGGCTTGGTCAGTAATGAGTTACAATGATCACGCTGAGCAATATTACCTGCGCTTCAGTCCACTGGATATCGCAGCGCTGCAATATCTCTATGGCGTCAGCCCGACTTCACGCGCTACCAACGACACCTATGCCGTATCTTCGGCGACGGCGAATTTCATTTGGGACGGTGACGGAATCGACTCCATCAACGCCAGCAGCCTTGGGCAGGGAGCCACCATTTACCTGACCCCGGGTTACTGGGGTTATGTCGGGTCAAGCAAGGCAACAACCATTACATCCGCCGGCCAAATCACGGTCAATTTTGGCACTGTCATCGAAAACTTGATTGGGTCTGGGCATGCAGATTCCTTGTATGGAAATGCGTCAGGCAACCAAATCCTGGGCGGCGGAGGTAACGACAGGATTGAAGGCTGGGATGGTGACGACAGTATTGAGGGAGGCGACGGAAGCGACACGATAACGGGGGGCGCCTTTGCCTCATCTTCAGGAAATGTCGGTGCAGATACGCTGATCGGTGGCGCCGGCAATGATATGCTGGTAGCCGATGGGATAGGTGACTTCATACAAGCTGGCGCCGGTGATGATGTCATTCTACTTGGCGGCACTAACCAGGCTGCTATTCTGGCCTTATTCGGTTTACCCGCATGATAAAGCGGATTCTGGGCGCAATAACGCCAGCCAAATGGTATCACGCGATGGTTCGGGACATGCGACCAAACTAAGTTCAATGCGGGTCGGGGGACTGACCTACCACCCTGCCAAAGCACCCTTCCTTGGCTGGCCGGTCTAGGCAGCAATTAGCGCCTTATTCCACCTTGATCCCCGTCGCCGCCACCACGCGCTGCCATTGCGGCACATCGGACTCGAGCAAGGCGGACAATTCAGCCGGGCCGGTCAGCAAGGGCGTGGTCCCGGCGGCGGCGAAGCGCGTGCGCACATCAGGCAGGTCTCGGATGCTGCCCAAGGTTTCCGCCATGCGCGCGATAATGGCGGGCGGCGTCGCGCGCGGGGCGGCGATGGCATACCAATTCAGCGCGATATAGCCGGGCACTATTTCATTGATAGCCGGCGTATCCGGCAGGGCGGCCAGGCGCCTTGGCCCCGCCACACCCAAAAGCCGCGCCCGTCCGCCCTGCACATGCGGCAGGGTTTCCACCGTGCTCGCGAACACCATGTCTATTTCGCCAGCGTAAAGCGCCGTCATGGCCGGCGCCGCACCGCGATAGGATACATGGGTCAAATCCAGATTGGCCGCCAGCGCAAACAGAGCGCCTGAAAGATGGTTGGAAGACCCCACCCCGCCGCTGCCATAGGTCAGACGCCCCGGCTCAGCACGGGCGGCAGCCAATACTTCCTGCACGCTTTGATAGGGCGATGCCGCGCGCACCACCATGGCGGTTGGAATATCCGCAACCAAACTGACGGGGGCCAAGGCCGTGCGCGGATCCAGCCCACGATTAGGATATAGCGCCGGGACAGAAGCGAGTGACGCGCTGGTCAGCACAAAGGCCGTGCCATCGGGCGGCGATTGCACCACGGTATGAATGCCAATGCTGCCGCCCGCCCCTGGGCGATTTTCGATGATGAAGGGCTGGCCCAGCCTTTCCTTCAAATGCTCCGCCAAAAGCCGGCCCACCAGATCAATCGGCCCGCCGGCGCCGAAGGGGATGATGATCCGCACCGGTCGATCCGGCCATGGGGTCTGGGCATGGGCGCGCTGGATAAAGGGCAGGGCAAGGGCGCTGGCCAGCAGCGCACGACGCGGGGCTTTGATCATTCTGGTGCTTCCTCCGCCCCGATTAAAGGCGGAATAGCCCTGTTTGGGAATAAGCGGCGCGGTCAGAGGCGCGGCAAATGGGCCGGGATGCGCATGCCAAGGGAAAGCGGTACTGGCCAGACTTCCTCTATCGCGCGTAGCTTTCTGAAGCCCGCCGCCAAATAGCCCGGCAGGGCGCGCGGATGATCCGCATTGCAGGTATTCACCGTGACCGCAGGTAGGCCGATACGCCAGGCGTCATCTACCGCATGGCGCAGAAAGGCCGCGCCCAGCCCGGTACCAATCGCCCAGGGCACCAACCCGAAATAGGAAAGGTTCACCGCCTGCCCGGCGCGGTGGTCAAGCTCATAAAACCCGACCGGTTCGCCATCACGCATCAGCACATGCAGGCTGACCGAAGGATGCGCGAGCAAACCCGCCAATTCCACATCGGTTGCGATGCGCCGCATCCACCAGAGCCAGGGTTCACCCACCATATTGTAAAGATATCGGTAGAAGGGCACGGAACAATGCCGCACGCTTTCCACCCGCGCATCGCCGGGCAAGGCCGGCGCGGGGCTGGTGGGCGGCGCATCCATGCGCAGGAAAGTCACCTGCACCTTCAGGCGCGCGACGGGTTCGGCTGACACCATAACATCAGCCACTAGCAAAGATCGCGCGCCGATGGAAACAACCATTACGCGGAAGCGGCGCGGCCACAAAAAAACACGCGCCCCTTTCGGGACGCGTGCCCTTGCTTACGGCGCTTTAGAAGCGATCAGTGTTCGACGTCAGCCCAAACCTTACGCTTCACCGCGTAGGTCAGACCCGCAAGGATCGTCAGGAAGATGATGATCTTCACACCCAAAGCGCGGCGCTGTTCCAATTCAGGCTCCGCGGCCCATTGCAGGAAGGTGCTGACATCGCGCGCCATCTGCTCAACGGTCGCCTTGGTGCCATCCGCATAGTCAACCTGATCAGGGTTGAGCGGCGCGCCCATGGCGATCTGATAACCGGGGAAGTATTTGTTGTAATGCATCCCATCCATCACCGTCACACCGGCCGGCGGATCAACATAGCCGATCAGCAGAGCGTAAAGGTAATCCGCCCCACCAGCCCGCGCCTTGGCCATGACGGAAAGATCAGGCGGCAGCGCGCCATTATTGGCTGCACGCGCCGCCGCATCATTGGCGAAGGGCTTGCGGAAACGATCCGCCGGGCGGCCTCCACGCTCAAACATTTGGCCTTCGTCATTGGGGCCATCAACAATCTGATATCCGGCCGCAATGGCTTCAACCTGCGCTTCGGTCAGCCCCAATTCGCGGAGATTGCGATAGGACAACAACCGCAGCGAATGACAGGCGGCGCAGACTTCCTTGTACACCTGGAAGCCGCGCTGGGCGCTTGCGCGATCATAGGTGCCGAAAACCCCATCAAAGGAGAATTTCGTATCCGGGATGGCGATGGCCTCCCCCGCCGCATGGGCGGGGGCGGCGGCGAAAAGGCCAATGGCCAAGGCAAGGGCCTTGAAGGATGTGCGCAACATGATCAGGCCTTCTCCATCGGCTTAGCAGCGGCGCCCGCAGGCAGCGGCCCCCCACCCAAAACGGGACGGGAAATACTCTCTGGCAGCGGCAGCGGACGCTCCAGGCGGCCAAGCAGCGGCAGGATCACCAGGAAGTAAGCGAAGTAATAAGCGGTCGCGATACGTGCGATCAGCACGTAATGGCCTTCCGCCGGCTTGGCACCAACCCAGAGCAGGACAAGGAAGCACACCGTCCAAAGGAGGAAGAACGGGCGCGCCAGCGGGCGGAACCGCATGGACCGCACCGGGGAACGATCCAGCCAGGGCAGCACGAACCACACCAGGATGGAACCGAACATCAGCAACACGCCGCCAAGCTTATCCGGCACCGCACGCAGAATGGCGTAATAAGGCAGGAAGTACCATTCCGGCACGATATGCGGCGGGGTCACCAGCGGATTGGCCGGAATGTAATTATCCGGATGGCCCAGGTAATTCGGCGCAAAGAACACCAGCACGGCAAAGACGATGAAATAAACCACCAGGCCCACGCTATCCTTCGCCGTATAATACGGGTGGAAGGGCAGGGTATCTTGCGGGCCCTTGGGTTCAATGCCCAGCGGGTTGTTGGACCCCGTGATGTGCAGCGCGGCCACATGCAGGAAGACCACGCCAAAAATCACGAAGGGCAGCAGGTAATGCAGGCTGAAGAAGCGATTAAGCGTGGGGTTATCCACGCTGAAACCACCCCAGAGCAATTCGACGATGAAATTACCCACCACCGGGAAGGCGCTGAACAGGTTGGTGATGACGGTGGCACCCCAGAAGGACATCTGGCCCCAGGGCAGCACATAGCCCATGAAGGCCGTTGCCATCATCAGCAGGAAGATCACCACGCCCAGCATCCACAGCAATTCGCGTGGCGCCTTGTAGGAACCGTAATACATGCCGCGGAAGATGTGGATATAGACCACAATGAAGAACATGCTGGCGCCGTTCATGTGAATATAACGGATCAGCCAGCCGAAATTCACATCACGCATGATGCGTTCGACACTGTCGAAGGCCAAGCTTGTATGCGCGGCGTAATTCATGGACAGGAAAATCCCGGTCGCGATCATGATCAGCAGCGTGACCATGGCGAGCGCGCCGAAATTCCAGAAATAGTTGAAATTTTTCGGCGTTGGGAAGGTGCCGTATTCCTTCTGCATCATCGTGAAAACGGGCATGCGCTGGTCTATCCAGCGCACCACCGGGTTCTTGAATTCGCTATTGTGCAGCCCGATTGACATCTGTGCTAATCCTCAACCGATCTTGATCTTGGTGTCGGATGTGAAGGCGTATTGCGGAACGTCAAGGTTTCGCGGCGCGGGGCCTTTGCGAATTCTGCCTGACGTATCGTAATGGCTGCCATGGCAGGGGCAGAACCAACCGCCAAATTCACCGCGCGCATCGGTGGCTTTCTGGCCAGTCGGCACGCAACCCAAATGGGTGCAAATGCCAATCAACACCAGCCATTGATCCTTCTGCACCCGGGATTGGTCGCTTGCCGGGTCCGGCAGGGAATTCGCCGGAACGGCGCGCGCTTCCTCGATTTCCTTGGGCGTACGGTTGCGCACGAAAACCGGCTTGCCGCGCCACATCACCGTGACGGCTTGGCCTTCCGCGATCGGGGCCAGATCCACATCGGTGCTTGCCAGTGCCAGCGTATCCTTCGCCGGCTGCAAGGAAGCGATGAAGGGCCACGCAATGGCACCAACACCCACTGCGGCGAAAGCGCCGGTCACTAGCATCAGGAAGTCACGCCGCGGCGCCCCATCGGTCGCTGCTTGAGTGGTATCAGCCATCCTCAACATCCCCTTGCGACGGGCGCCCCCTCTTGCCGAGGGCTCCGCTTCGCCGCACGATTTAGGTTCGCACCCCAAAGGTGCAATGTTCATTATGAAACGGCGGTGCCGAAACCCGACCCCACCAGTAAACGGGGTCTTATAGTAGGACGGTTTGCACGGTGTAAATCCGCCCCAGGCAAAGATTAGGAAGCGAAACTATGGAAAAAAGCGCCGCTGGCCCGCAGGGCCACCCCTTTGTGGCCCCCGCCCGCGCCTGGTTCGAGGAATTGCGGGACCGGCTTTGCGCCGCTTTCGAAGCGATTGAGGATGATCTGGCGACCGGCCCCCATACCGGCCTGCCTCCGGGCCGCTTCACCCGCACCGCCTGGGAAAGGCCGGAAGGGGGCGGCGGGGTGATGTCTGTCATGAAGGGCCGGGTGTTCGAAAAGGTGGGGGTGAATGTCTCCACCGTTTTTGGCGAATTCTCCCCCGAATTCCGCAAACAGATCCCAGGGGCCGAGGAAGACCCGCGCTTTCTGGCTACCGGTGTGTCTTTGGTGGCACATATGCAAAGCCCACGCGTGCCGGCGGCGCATATGAATACGCGCTTCATCGTCACCCGGAATGCCTGGTTCGGCGGCGGCGGGGATCTGACGCCAATGACGCCGGAAGCGCCCGAATCCCAAGCCGATGCGGCGGATTTCCACGCGGCCTTCAAAGCCGCCTGCGACAAGCATGACGAAACCTATTACCCGCGCTTCAAGAAATGGTGCGACGAGTATTTCTTTCTGCCCCATCGCGGGGAACCGCGCGGCCTTGGCGGGATATTCTATGATTGGTTGGGTGATCGCACCCCAGGCAAGGGGATCGACGCGGATTTTACCTTCACGCGCGATGTTGGCCTGGCCTTCCTGCAATCCTACCCGGCCATTATCCGCAAGCGCATGCATGAAGCCTGGACCGAGGCCGAGCGCGAACACCAATTGATCCGCCGTGGGCGCTATGTGGAATTCAACCTGCTGCATGACCGGGGCACGATTTTTGGGCTCAAGACCGGCGGCAATGTGGAGGCGATTTTGATGTCCATGCCACCGGCGGTGAAGTGGCCTTAAATTTTTGCAATAAAACTTTAGCGAAAGGCGCGCAGCGCAAGCCAAGCGCCGATCAGCCATAACAACACCTGCACCACTTGCCGAAACCGCACTTCCGGCAAGTGGAAGCGCAGTTTTTGGCCCATAAACATACCCGCCAGTGCGGGCGGCAGGCTCAGTAAGGACATGATGCCGATCTCGCGCGTCATCACCCCACCCCCGGTGAGGGTCAGCGTGAGGGACGCATTGATGGCCAAAACGCAAAAGCCATAGGCCTGGACGAATTGCTCCCTCGGCAGGCGGATCGCTTGCAGCCAAGGCGCGGCGGGCACGAGGAAACTGCCGGTAAAGCCCGCCAATATGCCGGATAAAGCGCCCATGACCGGGGCCAATATGCGTTCAAGCGCGCGGCTTGGCGCTGGCATATTGGGCGCCAGCAGGGCCAGGCTTGCCGAAGCAAAAAGGCTCAGCCCCAAAAGGCCAGACAGAAAACGGCCATCCACCGCGGATAAATGCCAAGCCGCCGCAATGGTGCAGAACACCGCGCAGCACAGGAACACCGCAATGCGCGGCACCACAATGCGCAACTGCCCACCGGCCAAGCCTTGCCAGATATTGGTGACAAAAGCCGGCACCAGCATCAGCCCGATGGCTTCAGGAATGGGTTTCAATAGCGCGATCAGGGCGATGCTCACGGTTGGCAGGCCAAAGCCGGCAACGCCTTTGACAAAACCGGCCAGGATGAAGATCAGGCCGATCAGAAGGGCATCAAGCATGTCTGGCAGCTTTCACCGGCGCGCGGCCTGACATTGCCAATAACAGCGCGGCCACGGGCAATAACCACATGATCCGCGCGCCATAGCGTGGATGCGGCGCGGAAAGCCCGCCGCAGATCAACGCATTGCCCAGCACCGCAGCCAGCACGAAAAGCGCCAAGGGCAAGGCCAAACCCTGCCCGCGCCAGGCCAACCAAAGCAGCACAGGAAACGCGAGCAGTACGACCAGGACATAAACCGTAATCAGTGGCGTCACCGCATCCTGCAATAAATCCTGCGCCTGCCGCCCCTGATCAAAAGCAACCAATTCACGCGGCGGAAAACCCTGTTCGATACGGGGGCGCAGCGTCACCGCGAAATGCGCATTGTCCAAGGTATCGCCAATGCCGAAGCTTACAAGCTGCACCAGCATATTCCCTGCCATGGCGCGCAGCACACCCAGCGGCGCGGCGCGGAGCGTCTCGGCCACAATCTGCCCGGCTTCCGGCGCCAGTAGCATCCCACCTAGGAAGCGTGGCACCCCCGCCGTATCGCGATTTACCGGGCTATCCGGCGCCCAAAGAAAATCATTGGCCGGCATGGGTAGCCGATCCGTGAAGGCGCAAAGATACCAGCCAGCATCGGGACAGCGCGCCTTTAGCAGCGCGCTTGCCGGCCCATCTTCCTGCAAACGCGCCAACAAAAAAACCGAACCATGGGGTGAAAGCGCAAGCCGCCCATGACCAATGGCATTGGTGGCAAGTAGTGCTGCAACCGCAATCGCCACCGGCAAGGCCATGGCAAAAATCCGCCCAGGAAAGCGCCAAAGCCGCAGCAGCAGCGCAACGCTGCATAAGCCAAGCGCCAGCGGCAGATGCGCCAGATGTGCCGCGATGCCAAGCGCTACCAGGAAAATCAGATAAACCTGTTCCCATCGGCTAAGCGCGGCACCACCAAAGCCCAGCAGGAATAGCCCCAGCACCACAATGGGAGCGAAGATATCGGGCATCAGCAGCGCAGCGCTAAAGGGGGCGGCGGTCGCCAGCGCGGCAAAGGCGCAAAGCCCAATATGCCAAAGCGGCGTCGCCCGCGCGCACACCGCGCGCTGCATCAGCCACAGCAAATGGGAGAGGATCAGCCCCTGCGCGATCACCGGCCCCCAAAGGCTGATGCGCAAATGAAAGGCATGCAGGAATGGCCCATAAATATAGGGCTTATCCCACAGCATCAGCGGCCCGAGTGTTTGATGCAGAAACCCGCCGCTATCGCTGAACAGCAGCGGGTAACCGTTGAAAAACGCTGTCCAGATCAGCAGCGCCGTGCCGCCAAGCACGGCCACGACTACCCGAATGATCACCCGCCCTTGGCCTGCCAGCGCGCGGCGGCGGCATCATCCTCATCCTTCGCGGCCACCCAGCGCGCGTCACCATCGGCGAATTCCTCGCGCTTCCAAAAAGGCGCTTTGGTCTTCAGCCAATCGATCAAAAAAGCACAGGCTTCCAATGCGGCAGCGCGATGCGCGGAAGCGGTCAGCACCAGCACTATTGGTTCTCCGGGCAGAATGCGGCCCATGCGATGGATCACCGTGCAACCCGTCAGCGGCCAGCGCACCTCAGCCTCTGCCGCAATCCGGGCAAGCGCGCGTTCCGTCATGCCGGGATAATGTTCCAGCACCAGCGCGCTTAAGCCATCATCACCACGGCAAACACCCAAAAAGCTGGCCACGCCGCCAACATCAATCCGCCCCGCGGTCAGCGCCGCGCTTTCCGCCGCCATATCAAACAGCGCTTCCTGCACCAGAATGCGCGCCATGGCTTAGCCCCCGGTCACGGGTGGGAAAAAAGCAATCTCATCGCCGGCCGCCACGGGATGATCCGGCGTGGCGAAATCCTGATTAACAGCAGCGCGCACTTGCTTGGCATCGGCAAAGGCCGCCGCATGGCCAAGGCTGCGGGTGGCCAGCCAATCCCGCAAGCCCGCGACATCACGCACTTCAGGCGGCGGCGCCACTTCTTCTTCGGCCAAGCCGATCTTCTGCCGCAGCCAGGCGAAATACAGAACCCGCATGGCCAATCAGCGCTGCGCCGGCACCGAGGTAATGCGCCCGCCCGGCCCGATGATGGTGGTGGTGCCGCCATCCTGCACCGCAATCCCACCACCCGCCGTGCCCGGTTGGTTGAAGACCTGCATACGTTCATTGCCACCAGCAACAATGCCGGCCGGCTGCCCCGGCGTCGCTGGAATAACGGTGCCTTCCACACGCTGGGGCGGCGGCGCTGGCATTGGCGTGGGCCTGGTAGCTGGCGGAGCAGGCGTGCGCGGCGGCACAGACGCCATGGGCGGTGGGGTTGAACTGCTGGAACGCGGCGGGCTTGGCGGCGGCGTTGAGGGCAGGCGCATCGCGTCATCCGGGGTCATGGGCGCGGGCGCGACCAAATTGGCGCGCATCGCCGCATAATCCAGATTATCGGTCCGCAGCGCTTCCGCGCTGCCATCCCCGCCGGTCACGCGGCGCAGCGTAAGGCTATCCATGGCGGGCACCGCAGCGTGAGAATTCGTATTCCAGCTTGGCTGCCAATTCGGCCCGCAGCCCTGCAGCGCCAGCATTCCCCCAAGTAAAAACAGCATAGAATGTCGCATGGCTTTCCCCGCCCAATCACCTGTGAAGATGCGCCGCCCGGCGCCCAGACTCAAGACTGTCCAGGCGGTTTTGCCGCATTGTCGCTGCCAGCGGGGGTTTCCCCCTGCACCAGGCTGAGCCCAGCACGCAAATAATCCCATCCGGTAATCAGCGTCAGCACCGCCGCCGCCCAGAGCATTCCTTCCCCAATCAGGGAAACCGGCAGGAAGCCAAGCCCGATAACTGGCGCACCGCTATCGCCGGCAAGCAAGGTGCCAAGCGCGCCCATCTGAAACCCGGTCTTCCATTTGGCAAGCGGCGTGACTGGCAGGCCAATCCGCAATTCGGCCAAGAATTCGCGCAAGCCGGAAACCAGGATTTCCCGCAGCATGATGACAATGGCTGGAAACAACCCGGCATCGGAAAGCCGGCCATAACCCGCCAGCAGCATCAGCGCCGCGCCGACCAGAAGCTTATCGGCAATAGGGTCCAGCATGCGGCCAAAGCCGGAAACCGCGCCGCGTTCGCGGGCAATTTTGCCATCGAAGTAATCCGTGATGGCGGCGACGGAGAAAACAACGCAGGCCGCCATATCCGACCAGGGCGCATTGATCGAAGCCAGTACCACCAGGACGGGGATGGCCGCGATGCGCGAAAGCGTCAGCAGATTGGGCAGATCAGTTGGCATACCGCACCATATAACCAGGAATACAGGCTTTTGGCACCTGGGCCGCGCGCACTTCAACCAAGCGCCGCGCTCGGGTGGAAATGTTCATGTATCCGCTTGGCCAAGGCAGGGCCAACACCGGGGCAGGCTTCCAAATCTGCCAGCCCCGCCTGCCGCACCCCGCGGGCCGAGCCAAAATGGTTCAGCAATTTGCGCTTCATCGCTGCCCCCACCCCCGGCACCTCATCCAATTCAGAACGGGTCAGCGCCTTGGATCGCCCGGCGCGGTGCGTTGAAATGGCGAAGCGATGCGCCTCATCCCTCAGGCGCTGCAAATAGAACAGCACCGGGTCGCGCGGTGGTAATTGGAATGGCTCTCGCCCCGCCATGTGGAACCATTCCCGACCGGCGTCGCGGTCCGGCCCCTTGGCCACCGCCACCAGGGGCAGATCGTCCAAACCAAGACCCGCCATGATCTCTCGCGCGGCGGAAAGCTGGCCGGCGCCGCCATCAATCAGCACCAGATCGGGCCAATCCTCACCAGCGCGGGCGGGATCTTCGCGGAGTGCCCGGCCAAAGCGGCGTTCAAACACTTCGCGCATCATGGCGAAGTCATCATTGGTGGCGGCGGTTTTGATGGCAAATTTCCGGTAGCCCTGCTTCATAAAGCCCGAAGGCCCCGCCACCACCATAACGCCATAGGCATTGGCGCCCTGGATATGGCTATTGTCGTAAACCTCGATCCGTTCCGGGGCGCCAGGCAGGCCGAAAAGACTTGCCGTGCCCTCCAGCAGCGCCGCCTGCGCCGTGCCTTCCGCCATGCGCCGTTCCAAAGCTTCGCGCGCATTGGTCGCGGCGTGTTCCAGGGCTTCGTGTTTTTCGCCGCGCTGGGGCCGACGCAATTCCACGCGCCGCCCGGCCTTGATCGCCAAGGCTTCCGCAATCAGCGGCGCTTCTGGCGGTTCATGGGAAAGCAATAGCAAGGGCGGTGGCGGCAAATCTTCGTAGAGCTGACCGAGGAAGGCGCCCATCACCTCCTCAGCGCTTTGTTCCTGCTTGGCGTGGCTCAGGAAAAAGGCGCGGTTGCCGTTATTGCGCCCGCCGCGGAAGAAAAACACCTGCACGCAGCTTTGCCCCGCCGCCTGGTGCAGCGCGATCACATCCGCATCGCCCATGCCGTCCAGATTGACGCGATCCTTGCCCTGAATATGCGTGAGCCCCCGGATACGGTCTCTGAGTGCCGCCGCGCGTTCAAACTGCAATTCCGCCGCCGCCGCTTCCATCTCAGTGGCCAAGCGCTTCTGGATGGAAGGCGTTTCGCCCGACAGGAACTGCTTCGCTTCCGCGACCAGCGCGGCGTAATCCGCCTCAGAAATCCGGTCCACACAAGGCGCCGAACAGCGCTTGATTTGATACAGCAGGCAGGGCCGCGTGCGCGTATCAAACACCGTATCGCGGCAGGATCGCAGCAGGAACACGCGCTGAAGGGCATTGATGGTCTGGTTCACCGCCCAAACCGACGCAAAAGGCCCCCAATAGGACGCCCCCTTGCGCCTTTCCCCGCGATGCTTGGCAATCTGCGGAAAGCGGTGGTCTTCCGTGATGACCAGCCAGGGATAGGATTTGTCATCCCGGAGCACGATATTGAAGCGCGGCCGGAAGCGCTTGATGAAATTCGCTTCCAGCAGCAGGGCCTCGGCCTCTGACGCGGTAGTCACCACTTCCAGCGACCGGGTCTCAAAAACCATCCGCCGCAGGCGTTCCGGCAGGCGGCCAAGCTGGGTATAGGAAGTCACGCGCTTCCTGAGCGACCGCGCCTTGCCGACGTAAAGCGCCTCCCCCTTCTCATCCAGCATGCGATAGACGCCGGGGGAGGTCGGCAGGGTAGGCAGGGCAGCTTCCAGCACCGCCAGACCCTGGAAGGATGGGCTTTCCGAGGCGGGCGGCGTGGTTTCATTCATCGGAATCAGCTTATGGCAAAGGCGCGGCGAATTTGTCCACGAAACCTGTGGATAAACCTGTGGGAAGACATTACGACAATCCTGTTAAAGCCATGTTACACAAAGATTCTATGCTGTTGCTTAGATTTGCAGCGCCTGGGGTGTAACAAATTAAGTGGTTGATTTAGCTGATTTTTAACCTGAGTCGCAAACCCGCCCAAGCGTCAAGTGGGAAATTTCAGCCGCCATGCAGAAAGATATTTGGCGTGCCCGCCGGGCGGTGGACAATCCTCAGCGCAGCCGATGTCAAAATCGTGATCTTTCAATGACAACGCCCACTTTTATGCCATCTGGTAGCGCATCTGGCTTGGTCACGCCCACCCGGACGCGGCGGATGCGCGCATCTTCCAGCAGGCTAACGGCGATGCGTTCGGCCAGGGTTTCGGCCAGGCGGACATGGGCGGAGGTGGCGATCCGCCGCGCGGTTTCGGCCGCCGTCGCGTAATCCACCACGCGCGAAAGCCGGTCCGGCCCTTCGGATGATGGGGCTTCGGGGTCTTCTACCGCCAATTCCAAATCCAGGATCACGCGCTGGGTGCGGGTTTCCTCATGCGCGTGAACACCAAGTAGCGCCTGGACTTCCAATTGATGCACGAAAACCAGCCGCAGCCCCGCCGCGGCATCCGGGGCGAAGCTCATTCCAGTGGTTCCTGACCGGTTGAAGGCGACCATTGCAAATGCTGCCCGCCATCAAGCGCGATCATCTGCCCCGTCATGGACGGCAGAGACAGGATCGCCATGAGCGCCCGCGCCACTTCTTCCGCGCTGGTCGGGCGGGAAAGCGGGGTTGATGCCGCCTGCTTGTCGAAATGTTCCTGGGATTGGCGCGGGCTGGGCAAGGCCGGGCCGGGGCCAATGGCATTCACCCGAATGCGCGGCGCCAGCGCCAAGGCCAGGCTTTGCGTGAGCGCCCAAAGCCCCGCCTTGGAAACCGTATAGGAAACGAAATGCGGCGTGAGCGACCAGACACGCTGATCCAGCATATTCACCACCAAGCCCTGCGCCGCTTCTGGCAATGCCTTGGCGAAATCCTGTGTCAGCACAAAGGGAGCGCGCAGATTGGGTTCAATGTGGCGGTCCCAGCTTTCGCGCGTCGCATCCTGCCATTCATCGCGTTCAAAGGTGGAGGCATTATTCACCAGCACCCCGAGCGGGCCGAGCGCCTTGGTCGCCGCCGGGATCAGCCGCGCCACTTCCGCTTCCTGCCCAAGCTCTGCCTTCAGCGTGATGGCGCGGCGGCCAAGGGCGCGGATATCGGCGGCCGTTGCCTCAGCCGCTTCGGCGCTGGCGGCATAATGGATGGCGACATCAAAGCCGGCTTCAGCCAAGGCCAGCGCCATGGCGCGGCCAAGCCGCTTGCCGGCGCCCGTGACCAGCGCGGCGGGGGGGAGGTTGGCGGGGATCATGGGCAGGGTGATAGCCGCAAAACGCGCCTGGGCCTATGCCCCGCGCGACAAGCGCCGCTTCTCCTGCTAACCCCCGCCGCATCATGTCTGATACCGCCATCCCCGCCGCCCGTATTGCCGAAGAAGCCGCCCGCCGGCGGAGCTTCGCCATCATCGCCCATCCTGACGCGGGCAAAACCACACTCACTGAAAAATTGCTGCTCAAGGGCGGTGCCATTCAGCTGGCCGGCGCGGTGCGCGCCAAGGGCAATGCGCGGCGCACGCGTTCCGACTGGATGAAGATTGAACAGGATCGCGGGATTTCGGTTGCGACCTCTGTCATGACTTTTGAACGTGATGGCGTGGTCTTCAACCTGCTGGACACGCCAGGCCACGAGGATTTTTCGGAAGATACATATCGCACCCTGACCGCGGTTGACGCTGCCGTGATGGTGCTGGATGCGGCGAAGGGTATTGAAAGCCAAACGCGCAAGTTGTTTGAAGTTTGCCGCATGCGCGATATCCCCATCATCACCTTCATCAACAAGATGGACCGAGAAGCGCGCGAACCTTTCGAATTGCTGGATGAAATCCAGAATCTTCTGGCTTTGGATACGACCCCCGCCGCATGGCCCGTGGGCCGCGCGGCTGATTTTGCCGGGGTTTATGATCTGGCGACAGATCGCTTCCTTCCCGTGGCGGAAGGTGCGGAACCGATCCAGCTTGAATCGCCCGAAGACCCGAAGCTGGCGGCGCTGGTCGGCGATGAAAGGGCTTTGGCGCTTTCGGAAGAAGTGCTGCTGGCCCGCGCCGGCTATCCCGAATTCAACGCGGAGCGCTTTCTGGAAGGGTCTCTGACGCCGGTATTTTTCGGCTCCGCGCTGCGTGATTTCGGCATTGCGCATTTGCTGGATGGGCTGGCGCGCCATGCGCCACCGCCACGCGCGCGCCCGGCGGATCAGCGCCTGGTGACACCCGGTGAGGAAAAACTGACCGGCTTTGTCTTCAAGATCCAGGCGAATATGGATCCCAACCACCGCGACCGCGTGGCCTTTGTGCGGCTATGTAGCGGGCGGCTGACCAAAGGCATGCGGCTGCGCCAAAGCCGCACCGGCAAGCAGGTGCCGGTGAATGCGCCACTGTTTTTCTTCGCGAAAGACCGGCAGGTGGCGGAAGAAGCCTGGCCTGGTGATGTAATTGGCATTGCCAATCATGGAACACTCCGCATCGGCGATACGCTGACGGAAGGCGAAGCCCTGGATTTTCGCGGCGTACCTTCATTCGCACCAGAAATCCTGCGTCATATCCGGCTTGATGATCCCATGCTGGCGAAGAAGCTTCGCACTGCGCTTGATCAATTGGCGGAAGAAGGTGTGGTGCAATTGTTCCGCCCACGCGATGGCTCACCGCCCGTTGTCGGCGTGGTCGGGCAATTGCAGTTGGATGTGCTGCAAAGCCGACTGAAGGTGGAATATGGCGTCCCGGCGGGGTTTGATGGCACCCCCTGGGAACAGGTGCGCTGGATTGCCTCAACCGAGGCGGGCGCGCTGGAGCGTTTTGCCGAAGCCAATCGGCGCGATGTAGCGGAAGACCATGATGGCGCGCTGGTGGCGTTTTTCAGCAGCGATTGGCGCCGCCGCCGCGCGGAAGAAGAATGGCCCATGCTGCGTTTCCATGCCGTGCGCGAACAGCATGGGGTGGGCGGGGGGAAGTAACCCCCCGTCCCGTTTGTTTTTTACTTCACCGACGAGAATGATGTCGGCTGAAGAATCTCATTCGTGACCTTGGTCAGCAGCGGACCATTCGCTTCGGTTTCCGCGCGCGCCTTGATCCAATCCGGATCGGCCTGGAACTTCGCCCACTTCTCCTCACGTTCCGCGAGCGACTTCCACGCCACCATATAGGTCAGGCTGTGGTTGGAATCACCGATCAGCGTGGTCCAGAAACCCGCCTGGCGAATGCCATGCTTGTCCCAAAGCTTCAGCGTGATGGTATCAAAACGCTTCATCAGATCGGGCAGGCGCCCGGGCTGGCAGTGATAAATGCGAAGTTCATAGAGCATGATGCTTCTCCTAGTGGTTGGTTAATCTAATTTGGCGCCGGAGATTTCCACCAATTCGCGCCAGACCCGATCCTGGCTGCGCACGTAATCGGTGAAGCCTTCCGGCGTGTCATCCGAAATGGCAGTAAAGCCAAGCGGAATGAGTTTTTCGCCATATTCGCGGTCTCGCGCGGCGCCGATGGTGGCGCGATGCAAGGCCTGCGCGATCGGCGCGGGCGTGCCGGCGGCGGCGGAAATGCAATACCAGAATTCCATATCCATATCGGAACCAGGGATGAGTTCTGCCATGCCGCGCACATTCTCAAGCCCTGCGACCTGAGGCTGGCGCTTCTGGCTACCAACCGCGAGTGCGCGTAGCCGCCCTTCCCGCACATGCGGCATCAGCGCCGGCATGCCATCAAAAATCATATCCACATTGCCGGCAATTAGATCATTCAAACCGGGGGCGAGGCCACGGTACGGCACATGCGAAACCTCAATCCCTGCGCTTTGCATGAGCTTGGAAATCGTCAAATGGCTGATGGTGCCAATGCCCGATGACGCAGCGCTGATCTGCCCAGGGCGGCGCTTCGCATCCGCTACAAATTCTTCGAAGGTTCTCCAAGGCCGGTTGGCATTCACCACAAAAAGCGTGGAACCGACGGATACGCGAGAGATATGTGTGAAATCCCGAATGCCATCAAAGGGCATGCCGTTGCGGTAGAGATAC
Source organism: uncultured Rhodospirillales bacterium (assembly GCA_903844785.1). Taxonomy (GTDB): domain Bacteria; phylum Pseudomonadota; class Alphaproteobacteria; order Acetobacterales; family Acetobacteraceae; genus Neoroseomonas. Next base: position 21,197 of record CAIMVB010000182.1, read on the forward strand.
TTATTCGCCAGCAGAATGGTGGCGCCGCCCAGGAACAGCGTGTGACCATCAGGCGCGCTGCGCGCCACAGCCTCACCGGCAATATTCCCGCCCGCGCCGGGGCGGTTATCAATCACCACTGTCTGGCCGAGCAAAGGCCCCATACGTTCGGCAACTAGCCGCGCGGTGATATCGGCGGCCCCGGCGGGCGGGAAGGGCACTACCAGGCGCAAGGGCCGTGTGGGAAAGCCTTGCGCGCGGGCAATAGCCGGCGCAGCAAGCCCGGCAATCAGCGCAGCGCGGCGGGTTAGCTTGATCATGAAATCCTCCCTTTTTCTTGTTTTACGCTTTTCTTGTTTTACGCTGAAGGTTCGCGGTGCAATTCCACCACAATGCCTTCCTGCCCAGCCATGGCGGGATAACGGCGCATCACTTCCGGATCATGGCCAGGCACGATGTGCTTCGGGCTGGGGGCGAGTGC
>CAIMVB010000183.1 GCA_903844785.1 uncultured Rhodospirillales bacterium
GGCGATGGTGCGGCTTGCTGAAGGCCAAAGCATCGACCTCACGACGGGGCTCGCGTAAGCCATGGCGCTCAAGAGTTTTAACCCGATCACGCCTTCGCTGCGTGGCACGATTCTGATTGACCGTTCCGAATTGTGGAAGGGAAAGCCGGTCAAAGGGCTCACCGAGGGCAAGTCGCATTCGGGTGGCCGCAACAATCACGGGCGCATCACCTCGCGCTTCCGGGGTGGCGGACACAAGCAGTCTTACCGCATTGTGGATTTCAAGCGCCGCGACAAGTTCGGCGTTGCCGCCACGGTGGAACGGTTGGAATATGACCCGAACCGCACCGCCTTCATTGCGCTGCTGAAGTACGAAGATGGGGAGCTTTCCTACATCATCGCGCCGCAGCGCCTGAAGGCTGGCGATACGGTGGTGGCGGCGGAACGCGCGGACATCAAGCCGGGCAATGCGATGCCGATGGCGGCCATTCCGGTGGGCACCATCATCCACAATATCGAAATGAAGCCAGGTGCTGGCGCGAAGATCGCGCGCTCTGCTGGCACCTTTGCGCAGCTGGTCGGCAAGGATGGCGGTTACGCGCAGGTGAAGCTCATGTCCGGCGAATTGCGCCTGATCCGTGCGGAATGCATGGCATCCATTGGTGCGGTGTCCAATCCGGATAATAGCAACCAGCAAATGGGTAAGGCGGGTCGTAGCCGTTGGTTGGGCCGCAAGCCCCATAACCGCGGCGTGACGATGAACCCGATCGATCACCCGCATGGTGGTGGTGAAGGCCGTACCTCTGGTGGTCGCCATCCGGTGACGCCATGGGGCAAGCCGACTAAGGGTGCGAAGACGCGCAACAACAAGCGGTCCGATGGCTTTATTGTCCGTCGCCGCAACGCGACGAAGGGCTGATCGCGATGCCGCGCAGCGTATGGAAAGGCCCGTTCGTGGACGGGTATCTGCTGAACAAGGCGGAAGCCGCCCGTGCTTCAACGCGCAATGAGATCATAAAGATCTGGTCGCGCCGCAGCACGATCCTGCCGCAATTCGTCGGCCTGACTTTCGGTGTCTACAACGGCAAGAAGTTTCTGCCGGTGCAGGTCTCGGAAAACATGGTCGGCCATAAATTCGGTGAATTCTCTCCGACGCGGACCTTCACGGGCCATGCGGCGGATAAGAAGACGAAGCGGGGCTGAGTAGAATGAGCAAGCCGAAACACCCGCGCGGCCTGGCCGATAGCGAAGCCCAGGCTGTTACCTTCAATATCCGCGTGAGCCCGCGCAAGCTGAACCTGGTGGCCGCCATGATCCGCGGCAAGAAGGCGCAGGATGCGGTGGCGCAGTTGACCTTCTCCAAGCGCCGCATCGCCGGCACGGTGAAGAAGACGCTGGAAAGCGCGATTGCGAATGCCGAAAACAACCATAGCTTGGACGTTGACCGTCTGGTGGTGTCCCGCGCTGAAGTGGGCCGCGCTGCCGTGATGAAGCGCTTCCACGCGCGTGGCCGCGGCAAGTCTTCCACGATCGAAAAGTGGTTCAGCCATTTGAAGATTGTTGTGGCCGAACAGGTTGTGGCAGAAGCCGCTGAAGCTCAGGAGGCCGCGTAATATGGGCCAGAAAGTCAATCCCGTCGGGCTTCGGCTTGGCATTAACCGCACTTGGGATAGCCGCTGGTTCGCCGCCGCCGACTACTCCAAGATGCTGCATGAAGACTTCAAGCTGCGTGAAAAGCTGCGTGAACGCCTGAAGGGCGCGGGTGTCAGCCGTGTGGTGATTGAACGCCCGGCCAAGAAGCCGCGCGTGACGATCCATGCTGCTCGCCCCGGTGTCGTCATCGGCAAGAAGGGCGCGGACATCGAGGTGTTGCGCAAGGATTTGCAGAGGATGGCGGGTGCCGAAGTGGCGCTCAATATCGTCGAAATCCGCAAGCCGGAAATTGACGCTGTGCTGGTTGCGGAAAGCATTGCCCAACAGCTTGAACGTCGCGTTGCGTTCCGTCGTGCCATGAAGCGTGCGGTGCAATCCGCCATGCGGCTTGGTGCGCTTGGTATCCGGATCAATTGTTCCGGTCGCCTGGGCGGCGCTGAAATCGCGCGTATGGAATGGTACCGCGAAGGTCGCGTGCCGCTGCATACGCTGCGCGCCGATATCGATTACGGTACGGCAACGGCGAAGACCACCTATGGCACCTGCGGTGTCAAGGTTTGGGTCTTCAAGGGTGAGATCATGGCGCATGATCCGATGGCGCAGGACAAGCGCGCCGCCGAACAGGCGCCGCAGCGCTAAGGGTATAGGGAAATGCTGCAACCTAAGCGCACCAAATTCCGCAAGGCCCATAAGGGCCGCATCCATGGCTTGGCCAAGGGTGGGTTTTCCTTGTCTTTCGGCGGTTTCGGCCTGAAGGCGCTGGAGCCTGAGCGCGTCACTGCGCGGCAGATCGAAGCGGCCCGCCGCGCGATCACCCGTGCCATGAAGCGCCAGGGCCGTGTGTGGATCCGCATTTTTCCGGATGTGCCGGTCTCCACCAAGCCTGCTGAAGTCCGCATGGGCTCCGGTAAGGGCTCTCCGGAATTCTGGGTGGCCCGGGTGAAACCCGGCCGCATCATGTTCGAGATCGATGGCGTGAGCAACGAAGTGGCGCGTGAAGCGCTTACCCTCGGTGCGGCCAAGCTGCCGATCAAGACAAAGTTCGTGACCCGTCTGGGTCTGGAGGCTTGATCATGGCCATGACCAAGATCGGCGATGTTCGCGCCAAATCGGCTGATGAGCTGAACACAATGTTGCTTGATTTGCGTAAGGAGCAGTTCAATCTGCGTTTCCAACGCGCAACCGGGCAACTTGAAGCTCTTAGCCGCATTCGCCAGGTCCGTCGGGACATTGCGCGGGTGAAGACCATTATCGGTGAGCGCAGCCGCGCCGCCGCAACCAAAGCCTGAGAGGAGACCGACGGCGATGCCGAAGCGCGTCCTCACCGGGCGGGTCGTCAGCGACAAGATGGACAAGACCATTA
>CAIMVB010000184.1 GCA_903844785.1 uncultured Rhodospirillales bacterium
TCACCGCATCGGGTGGCGACATCAAAATAGCGTTCGATCCCTGTTCATCATGCGCGGGCGCGATGATGAAAGCGGGCGTGGCGCTTGCCGCCTGGATCACGGCATCAATTTCCATGGCCTTGGCAGCGGGAATATCGCCGGGCAGGGTCAGGATGGCGGGCACTCCTTCCGCCTTCAATTGCCCGGCGGCGGTGACAACAGCGCCGGTATGCCCTTCCCGCGCACCTGCGGTGATAATCCGCGCGCCATGCTGCTGTGCCAAGGCCTCAGCCCAAGAATCAAGCGTCACCAGGGCAATTCCAGCCAAGCCGCGCGCGGCGGAAAGCGCGGCCAGCACATCGCGCAGCATCACCTGCATCAGGCCGATACGTTCTTCGGGCGAAAGCAAAGGCGCCAAGCGCTGTTTGGCGCCCGCCATTTCCTTCACCGGCAAAATGGCCCAGGGCTTCATCTGATTGCGTCAATCGCCGCCAATACCTGACGCGCCAGGTTCATCTTGTCATCAAGGTTACGCATCAGGGTCGCAGCATGAAAGACTCGCGGCCCGATGCCGTCTGCATCATCGCCTTCTTCCATCACATAGCCATGGAGCAAATCGCCATAGCGTGCGGCAACGGCGGCGGCACTTGGCGTTATGCCAAGCGCTTCAAACATACGCGCCGTTGGCCCCTTCACCGCCTGCCCCGCAATGATAGGTGATACCGCCACCACCGGCGCGCCAGATGCCTTAATGGCATCACGCAAACCGGGAAGGGCCAGAATGGGTTCAATGCTGATGAAGGGATTACTGGGGCAAATCACAATACCGCGCGGCTTGGCCTGCAAGGCATCCAGCAGCGCGGGCTGCGCGCGCGCCTTTTCCACACCGGCAAATTGCACCGCGCGGGCCAAGGGTTCGGCGCGTAGCCGCACAAACCAATCCTGGAAATCCAACCAACCCTGATCCGTACCAATGCGCGTCCGCACAGGATCATCGCTCATGGGCAGGATGCGCGGGCCAATCCCAAAGCGCTGGCGGAGATCATCCGTGATGGCCGAAAGGGCTTCCCCAGCACGGAGCCGGTGGCTGCGCAGCACATGCAGCGCCAAATCGCGATCACCCAGCCGAAACCAATCCGCCCCGCCAAGCCCGGCCAGCGTTTGCATGAACGCCCAGCTTTCATCCGCGCGCCCCCAGCCAAGCTGCGGGTTATCCAACCCCGCCAGGGAATAAAGCAGCGTATCCGTATCGGGACAAATGGTCAGGCCGTAATGTTCGAAATCATCGCCCGTATTCGCGATGATCAGCAATTCCTCAGGCGGTAAAATTCGCGAAAGGCCGAGTGCGAGCTTCGCCCCGCCAATGCCACCGGAAAGCGCGATGATCATTGGAATAGATCCTCCTGCGCGGGGCGGAGCAATTCAGCGGCAGGATTTACTGCGCCTGACCAGGCAAGCCCGCGCAGCAGCACCGCCGGTATGCCTTCCGCGCCCTGCCCCATCACCAAACCTGCGGCGGCGGCGATTTCATCAGCGAAGCCAGTAATACTCACCATCAATGTGCGGCCGAATAAATCCGGCCTGCCGCGCAAATCCTGCAACGCCGGTAGCCCCGCCGCACCAATCGCGACACCCACCGTGCCGCGCCGCCAAGCGCGGCCGAAACTATCCGTGATCACCACCGGCAGGCCAAGCCGCGCGGCAAGCGCTGCGGCACTGGCATCAGGATCGCGCGGCAAAAGTAGCGCTTGGCCATCTTCACCAACATTGGATTGATCAATGCCGGCATTGGCCATGACAAAACCAAGCCGATGCTTGACGATAATCAGGTTCGGGCGCGCACGCACCACGTGTTCTGATTCAGACAGAATCAATTCCACCAACCGCGCATCCTTGCCGGTCTGCGTGGCCAAATCTCGCGCAGCTTGGGAAGGCGCCACGGACGCCAGAGCAATACTGCGCCCTTCCGCCTTACTCACGATTTTCTGCGCAATGGCCAACACATCGCCAGGTTCCGGCGCCAAGCCAGCGCGCGCCATGGCCGCCGATAGCTGCGCTGCCAGATCATCACCCGCCTGCACCATGGGCAGGCCAGGCAGCGCAAAAAGCTGCAGGCCCGGCTTCAAGCGAAGCGGCGGCGCAGCAGTGGCAGCACCTGCTCCCCATATAACCGCAAAAACCGCGCCTGATCCGGCCCGGGCGCGTGGAAGACCAAATGGCGGAACCCGAGCCCGACATAATAGCCGATGCGTTCGACATGTTCTTCCGGATCATCGGAGACAATCCAGCGGCTAGCGGCGCGTTCCAAGGGCAGCGCATCGGCCAGGCGTTCCATCTCCACCGGGTCTTCCACTGACATTTTTTCTTCCGCTGAAAGCGCGAGCGCTGCCCAATGGCGCGTATCTTCCAAAGCGCGCTGCTTATCCGTATCGAAGGAAACCTTCACTTCAATCATGCGGTCATAATCGGGCTTTGGCGCGGCCGCGGCTTCCAGCCCTGCCACCACATTCGGCAGCAGCGTTTCCGTATAGAGTTCTGTCTTCTTGCCGCTGGTGCAAATAAAGCCATCGCCAGCGCGGCCGGCATATTTCGCCACCATGGCACCGGCGGCAGCGACATAAATCGGCACGGGGGTTTCTGGCCGATCATAGATTGTTGCGTTTTCTGTGCGGTAATACTGCCCTTCGAAACTCACCCGTTCTTCCGCCCATAATTTCCGCATCAATTGCACGGCTTCGCGCAAGCGGGCGAAGCGTTCCTTGAATTCCGGCCAGGGCTGGCCAGTGGATGGCACCTCATTCAGCCCCTCACCGGTGCCGATGCCAAGAATGACGCGGCCCGGAAACATGGAACCCAGCGTGCCAAAAGCCTGCGCAACGATGGAAGGATGATAGCGAAATGTCGGCGTCAGCACGCTGGTGCCCATCACCATGCGCTGCGTTCGTGCGCCAAGCGCACCCAGCCATACCAGCGAATTCGGCGCATGGCCGCCGGTATGCTTCCAAGGCTGGAAGTGATCCGAAATGAAGCAGCTATCAAAGCCCATCTCTTCGGCCAGCACGCCGAAATCCAGCAATTGCGCTGGTGCGAATTGTTCGGCGGATGCCTTATAGCCAAGCTTCAGCATAGCCATCACGTATCCGCCAAAGCTGCCAGCATGGCGTCTCGATGCGCGGTATCGCCATCATCTGTCACGGGCTGGATGCACACATGCGTAGCCCCCGCAGCGAAATGTGCGCGCAGCCCAGACTTCACGGTGGCGGCATCACCATGCAGCACCATGGCATCAATGAAGCGATCATTGCCGCCATTGGCCAATTCAGCTTCGGTAAAACCAAGCCGCAGCCAATTATTCACGTAATTCGGCAGCGCCATATAGCGCGCGAGTTCACGCCGGCCGAGTGCGCGGGCGCGCACGGGATCGGTTTCAACACATACCTTCTGTTCCACCGCCAGCACCTTGTCGGGGCCAAGAATGGCTGCCGCCTGCGCGGTGTGTTCCGGTGTGACGTTATAAGGCACCGCACCATCCGCAGCGCTGCCCGAAAGCGCCAGCATTTTTGGCCCAAGCGCCGCCAGCAGCACCGGGCCTTCAAGCGCATCGCCACCCGCCTTGCGCAAGCCATCCAAATAGCCACGCATGGCGGGGATGGGCTTTTCATAGCGATGGCCGCGCAAACCTTCCACCATCGGGATATGGCTAACCCCAAGACCAAGCGCAAAGCGCCCTTCATGCAGCGCATTCAGCGTTGCAAGGCCGCGCCGCGCGGTGAAGGCATCACGCGCATAGATATTCGCAATCGAACTGCCGATTACCAATTTCCGGCTATTGGCCAGCAAAAATCCCGCCAAAGCCATGGATTCATAGCCGCGTGATTCCGGATACCAGAAGCTGCCATATCCGTGATCTTCCACACGGTGCAGTAAGGCGCGTAAGGCCGCCGCATCCAGCCGATCCGTGGAACACCAAACGCCCAAACGACCGAATTGCATGATTGTGTTCCTTTTCCTTTAGCGCGGCTTAGCCGTAGGTTTCATCAAGCGCCTGAAAGCGCGGCAGATCAACCAAGGCGCTGAATTCGCCGTAGCTCATCATGGCGCTGGCGGCCTTGGCCGGGGTGCCATCGCGCTTCAGCACCGCAAGCGCATCCGCCATGGCCCGTGCTGCAGAAAACAACGCCGTCACAGCATAGAATACCACGGCGAAGCCCATTTCTTCCAAATCGCGCATGGTCAGCGCCGTGGTTTCATTGCCATCCACAATGCTGACAACCTTGGGGCCAGGCACCTGGCGCGCCACGATCTCGACCTCCGAGATTTTTTTGATCCCGTCGACGAAAACCAAATCTACGCCAGCATCTTGATACATCAGCGCGCGGCGCACGGCTTCTTCCGGGCCAATCGCCGGCATGGCATCGGTGCGGCCGATAATCAGCGGCCCTTCTGCCGGACGGGCGGCGATGGCGCATTTCAAGCGCCGGACATTCTCCTCCGCCGGGATCAGCTTGATGCCCGCCAATTGGCCGCAGCGCTTGGGCGCCACCTGGTCTTCCAGATGGATCGCGGCAACACCGGCCTGCGCGTATTCTTCAATGGTGCGCGCAATATTGGCCGGCCCGCCATAGCCAGTATCCGCATCGGCGATGATGGGGATACTGACCGCGCGCGCCATATCCCGCGCATGGGTGGTCATTTCCGTCTGCGTCAGCAAGCCGATATCCGGCCGACCAAGCCGAGACGCCGTGGCGCCGAAGCCGGTCATGTAAATCGCCTCAAAGCCCGCTTGTTCGACAAGCCGCGCGCTCAGGCTATCGGGCGCGCCGGGGGCGGCGATAATGCCGCCCGCCTTAAGGCGTTGGCGCAAGCGATCCGCAGCGTTCATGGCGCCCTCCGTGATCTAGATCTGCTGTTCCCAGGCGGCAGGTATCAATTGATAACCGCTGCCGCGCGGCACCAGATGCGTGAAGCCCGGAAAATGCAAATGCATGCCGGTGACCAACAGCTTATCAGTCGCCACCATATCAAACACGCGCCGGCGCGTTGCTTCAGCGGCCGTGGTATCGGTATCAAATGCCATGCAGACTTCCGGGCGCGCCGTTTGCACTTCCGGCACATGGACAATATCGCCCCAGATCAAAAGCTGATCCTGGCCAGACGCCACCAGATAGCCGGAATGCCCAGGCGTATGGCCATGAAAGGGCATGGCGGTCACGCCCGGAAATACCTCACCCTTCTGGAAAAGCCGCCAGCGATCCTTGTAAGGCAGCACCTGTTCGCGCCCGGCCTGGAAAAACAGCTTCTTTTCCCGATCCGTGCCTTTGGCCATGGCCGCATCATCAAACCAATGCTTGGGTTCGTTTTCATGCATGACCAATTCGGCATTGGGGTAATTGGTTTTGCCGGTAGTCATATCCGTCAAGCCGGCTGAATGGTCCGGATGCATATGGGTCAGCATCACCACTTCAATATCAGCCGGATCAACGCCGAGCGCTTTCAGATTGGTCAGAATTTTGCCCGAGCTTGGCTGCATATAAGCGCCGCAGCCGGTTTCAATCAAAGCAACCCGCCCTGCCGACCAGATCAGAAAGGCATTCACTGCGGTGCGCCGCGCTGGGCGGAAATTTTCCGTCAGGATTTGGCGCGCTTCATCTTCACTGATGTTGCGCAGAACATCCAGATTGCCATCCAGAAAACCATCACTAATGGCCGTGACGATGATATCCCCGACGCGGCGGTGATATACCCCTGGAATTTGGGCGGTTGGCGCGTTCTTCATCCTGATTCATTCCCTCAAGCGATATTCAATTTGCCTAGTAGTGTAAGCCTGTCCTAATCGGCCATTCAGTCAAGCTTGGCGCCGGAAATACGCACCAATTCAGCCACGCGCGGCATTTCTGCCCTGAAGAAAGTGGCAAATTCCTCCGGCGTACTGCCAATCGGCTCATAGCCCAAAGCCAATATCCGTTCGCGAATTTGCGGGTCACGCAACCCATTGGCCAAGGCCTGAGAAATGCGTTGCACTGCCGGGGCTGGCGTGCCCGCAGGCGCGAAGGCGCCCAACCAGGAAGAAAATTCGTAACCCGGCACAATTTCAGAAGCAGCAGGGATATCCGGAAATTCGGATGAACGCCTGGCACTTGTAACCGCAAGGGCGCGCACTTGATTGGCGCGGAATTGTTGTACCGTTTCAACAATGGGCGAAAACACAATATCCACCCGCCCGGCGACAAGGTCTGTCATGGCGGGTGCGCCGCCACGATAATTGATATGCGTGAATTGAACCTTGGCCAGATGTTCGAACAGCGATGCCGCAAAATGCTGAGAACTGCCAGCGCCTGCGGTACCCACATTGATGCGGCCCGGATTGGCCCGCGCATAGGCCACAAGTTCCTGCAAGCTGCCTGCGGGCACGGAAGGATGCGCCACGAGCATGGTGGAGCTTTTGACGAAAAGCGAAACCGCCGTGAAATCCTTCACTGGATCAAAGGGCAGATTGTTATAGAGCGCGGCATTCACCGCCTGGGAACCCATGGAAGCCACAACAAGCGTATGGCCATCGGGCGCGCTGCGGGCGACATGTTCGGTACCAATATTTCCCGCGGCACCCACCCGATTTTCAACAACGGCAGGGTGCGGGAAAGCGGCGGTCAGCGCCTGCGCCATAAGCCGCCCGGTCGTATCCGTGGAACCGCCAGCGGCGAAGCCCACAATCAGGCGAATTGGCCGGTTAGGTGTCCATTCCGCCGTTTGGGCACCGGCGCCACGGGCCATCAGCGGTGCAGCGGCCAAGGCCGAAAAAAGCTCTCTACGCTTCATCCTCACGTCTTCCTCCGTTATGCGCTTCTGCGCCTTATTGGAAGGGAAGGTTATGGAAGGCTGCGCGTGCTGACAATCTTTATATCAGAACGCCGACATGCGCGATAAAGCCCGCAACACCAGCCCGGCCCCAAGCGCACCGCTGGGTCGCGCCATAGATGATCGCCGAGTAAGGCTACCGATGAGTTTGAAAGTGGTGAGCTCGGAGGGATTCGAACCCTCGACCTACAGATTAAAAGTCCGTTGCTCTACCAGCTGAGCTACGAGCTCTCACAGAGAGGCGGCGCCTTAGCACGGCGCCGCGCATTTACCAACAGTGGGCTTCAGGAAATATCGGCCGCCACCTTCATGCTGCGAATACGATCCGGCCCTTGCACCATGCCGGAACCACCGGAACCGCGCTTGATCTTGTCCACCGCGTCCATACCGGCCGCAACTTCGCCCCAAATGGTGTATTGGCCATCCAGGCTTGGGATGGGCGCGAACATGATGAAGAATTGGCTATTCGCGCTGTCGGGGTTGCTGGTGCGCGCCATGCCGCAGACGCCACGCAGGAAGCGCGCGCGCGATGGTTCGCTGAATTCCGCGGGCAGATCAGGCATTTCAGAACCGCCCGTGCCTGTGCCCGTCGGGTCGCCGCCCTGGGCCATGAAGCCTTCAATCACGCGATGGAACGGCACATTGTCATAAAAGCCCTGCCGCGCAAGGGTTTTGATGCGTTCCACATGCAAGGGCGCCAGATCAGGGCGCAGCTTGATGGTGACTGTGCCATGCTCGATTTCCATCAGCAGGGTGTTTTCGGCATCCCCGACAGGGGCTTCGGTTTCGGACATGGTTTTTGGTCTTTCGGTTCGGGTATTAACGAATATCAGCGGCCACGCGCATGCTGCGCAGGCGGTCAGGGCCTTGTACCACGCCGGAACCGCCAGAGCCGCGCTTGATCTTGTCAACGGCTTCCATGCCGGCGGTCACGCGGCCCCAGATGGTATATTGGCCATCCAGCGAAGGCGCCGGTGCGAACATGATGAAGAATTGGCTGTTGGCGCTATTCGGATCTGCCGCGCGCGCCATGCCACAAACGCCGCGCAAAAAGCGCGCGCGCGATGGCGGGCTGAATTCCGCCGCCAGATTGGGCAAGGGCGAACTACCCGTACCAGTGCCGGTCGGGTCACCACCTTGCGCCATGAAGCCTTCAATTACGCGATGAAAAGGCGTGTTGTCGTAAAAGCCCCGCCGCGCGAGGGTTTTGATGCGTTCCACATGGCGCGGCGCCAATTCCGGCAGCAATTGGATGGTCACGCGCCCATCCTTCAATTCCAAGAACATCGTATTTTCCGGATCATTCGCCTGCGCCAAGGCAGGTGATGCCAAAGCGCCCAAACCGGCGGCAAGCATAAGGCGGCGTTGCATGGCTTTTTCCTTATCCCTCAGGCGCTGGCTTTAACACGCGCCATGGTGCGTTCCAGCGTCAGCTTCGGCACGAAGCTGCTGATATCACCGCCCAGCTTGGCGATTTCCTTCACCAGGCGCGATGCAATGAATTGATTGGTTTCCGACGCCATCAGAAACACGGTTTCAATTTCATGATCCAGCCGGCGGTTCATGCCTGTCATCTGGAATTCGTAATCGAAATCGGTCACGGCACGCAGGCCGCGCACAATCATGCAGGCGCCTATTTCCCGCGCGAAGCCCACCAGCAAGCCCTCAAAGGGGCGCACTTCAATCACCGCGCCAGTGCGTGCCGCGATGGGCGCGACTTCGGCCTGCACCAATTCCGCCCGTTCGGCCAATTCAAATAGCGGCCCCTTGCCGATATTGATGGCCACACCAATCACGAGCCGATCCACCAACCGCGCGGCGCGGCCAATAATGTCCAAATGCCCATTGGTCACGGGATCAAAAGTGCCGGGATAAAGCGCAATCCGTTCAGCCATTGTCATTCTCCTCCGGCGCGGGGGCGGCTTCTTCATCGCCACCTTCATCAGCGACGGGGAAGCAGGAAATCACGCGTTCCCCTTCGGCGGGGCGCATCAGTGTCACACCCATCGCCATGCGGCCGGTCAGGCGCACATCATCCGCCTTAAGCCGGATCAATTGCCCGCCATTGGTCACCAGCATGATGTCATCACCAGGGCGCGCCGGGAAGGTAGCAACCACTTCGCGGCCCGTGCGCGCGCTCAGCACAATGCCGGCAATGCCCTGCCCGCCACGTCCCGTGACGCGATATTCATGCGCGGAAGAACGCTTACCGAAGCCAGCATCCGTCACGGTCAGCAGAATTTCCTCGGCTTCCGCGAGCGCATCAAAGCGTTCCGGGGAAAGCGTGATTTCGGCCACGGCTTCCTCGGCATCCGCCACGACTGGGGCCTCTGCCTCATCATCTGCGGCGCGGCGGCGCTGGGCGGCCGCCTTCAGATAGGCCGCGCGTTCTTCAGTGGTCGCTTCCACATGGCGCAGCACGGAAAGCGCAATCACCGCATCGCCTTGCGCCAGTTTGATGCCGCGCACGCCCGTTGAATCA
>CAIMVB010000185.1 GCA_903844785.1 uncultured Rhodospirillales bacterium
ACTGAGCCTACTACAGCCCCACAGGTCTTCCCGCCACCGTCACCGAAAGCGCCTCAGGTTTCAACAAACGCCGCGCGACACGCGCCGCATCATCGCGGCTTACAGCGCGCAACCTGTCCGATCGGCCATCCAGCCAATCGAGCGGGCGCTTATTCTGCTGCATGCCAAGCAGCGTATTCGCAATGCGCCGGCTATCGGTGAATTGCAGCGGCAATGACCCGGTCATATAGGCGACCGCTTCCACCATCTCAGCTTCGGTCGGCCCATCGGCGGCCATGCGCGCCCACTCTTCGCGCGTCACCGCAAGCGCTTCGGCGATTTTGGTATTATCGCTCGCCACACTGCCGGTCAGCACGCCGCCGCCAAAAGCCGTATTGAGGCCAACGCCAATGCCATAGGTCAGCCCGCGCCGTACGCGCACCGCTTCTGTCAGGCGTGATGAAAAACCACCACCGCCCAGAATGCGCAGCACAATTTGCGCGGCTTCAAAATCAGGATCACGCGGGCCGATTCCTTCATGCCCGAACACGGCCTGGGATTGCGGGCTATCGAGCCCGATCACCTGCTGCCCGAAATGGGTAAAGCCGGGCAGGGCGGGCGGGGCGGCTGGCGCGCCAGCGGGCAGGCCCGCAAAAAGCCGATCAAGCAATGCGGCAAGCTCATCAGGGCGGATGGCGCCTGCCGCGGCAATGGTCAGCCCATCACGCCGCAATTGCGTGCCAAGCAGGGCCCGCATGTCATCAATAGTGATGGCGGCCAGGCTTTCCGCCGTACCGGCCGATGGGCGCCCTACGCTATGGTTCGGGAAGGCTGCTGCCCAGAAGCGGCGCCCCGCCTGACCGCGCGGCGTTTCCAGGGATTGGCGGGCGCTGGCAATGGCGCGCGCGCGCAGCCTTTCCACTGCTGCGGTATCCAGCCGAGGCGCAGTCATGGCAAGCCGCGTGAGGCGTTCCGCTTCCGGCAGCGCATCCATCAGGCAGCGAAACCCGCCGTCAAACCCATCACTATCGGCGGAAAAGCCAAGCCCTATCCCGCCATCGCGCAGCGCATCGGTGAAGGCGATGGCCGGCATATCCCCGGCCCCTTCGGTCAGCAGCGAAGCGGCCAGCCCGGTAGAGCCTTCCCGCCCTGCCGGATCCAGGGCAGCGCCCCCATCCCAACCCCAAACCAGCGAAAGCACCGGCACGGAATGGTCTTCCACCAACCAAGCGGTCAGCCCATTGGCGGCTACGCGCTGAATGGGCAGGCGAAATGGCGTGCTCATGCTTGGGGCAACAACCAGGCGGCGGTATTGGGCGCGCTTGCCAGAACGGCGCGCCCGGCGGCTTCCACCTGATCCCGCGTCACCGCGCTTATTCTTGCCGGCCAGAATTCCACCATCTCCAGCGGCAGGCCGATGGCAAGTGTGCCGCCCACCATGCGCGGCGCCGCGCCAAAGCCATCCAGCGTCAGCAAAGCGCCGGCGGTAAGCTGGCGGATGGAACGCGCCACTTCCGCTTCCGTCGGGCCTTCCTGGATAAAGGTTGCAAAAACCGCATTGGCGGCTTCTTCCAGCCGTTCCGGTGTTACGCCGGGGCGCGGCATGGCGGAAAAATAGAATTCGGTCATGCCCGCAGCATCGCCATCATACCCCGTGCCGGCTGAGACCGCGAGGCCTGTCTCCACCAGGGCCTTATGCAGCCGGCTGCCTTGGCCGCCGCCCAGCAGGTGGGAAAGCACTTCCAGCGGCAGGGCATGGGCACGCTCCCCCGCCGTGAGTGAAGGCGCCATCCAGGCTTTCAAAAACAGCGCATCGCGCGTCATGGGATCGCGCCGGATCAGCCTTGGTTCCGCGGCTTCAGCCGGGGCAGGGGCACGATCACGCTTGGCGACCGCCCGCGCGGGAATGGCGCCGTAATGTGTCTCCACCAGGCGCCGCACTTCTTCTTCTGGCAGGGCGCCGCTGATCACCAAGGTTGCATTGGCGGGCGCGTAGAAGCGCGCATGAAACCCGGCCAGGTCTTCGCGCGTAATGGCGCGGATTTCATCCGCCCAGCCAATGATCGGCCGTCCTGCCCAATGCTGCCGGCCCCAAAGGGCGGCCGTGAACGCCTCCCGAAAGCGCGCGCGGGGGTTGGAATCGGTCCTTTGCTGGCGTTCTTCCAGCACCACGCCGCGTTCACTTTCCAGGAATTCCTGCGGGATCAAGGCGGCAGCGAAGCGATCCGCTTCCATATCCAGGATCATGCCAAGGCGGGAAGCCTCCACCGCCTGATGATACGCCGTTACATCACGGGACGTGAAAGCGTTGTCATTGCCGCCTTCCCGCGCGACGAGGCGGGAGAAATCCCCAACGCCCACCTTGGGGCTGCCCTTGAACATCATATGTTCCAGGAAATGCGCGACCCCTGAACGGCCTGCGGGGTCTTCCGCCCCGCCCGCAGCATAGAACAAATACTGCGTCACCACCGGGGCGCGGCTATAGGGGATGAAGGCAACCTCCAGCCCATTGGCCAGCCGCCATTGCTTGGCGCCGAAAAGCGGGCGCTCCGGCCGCGAAGGCGGGGCGGTCTGGGCGATGGCGGGGCTTGCCGCGCAAAGCGCGGCGGCGGAGGCAAGGGTTTGGCGGCGGGTCAAACGCATCATACCCCCGAAGATGGTGTCAGAAGGGCCGGAAACCAGCCTGGCCGAAGCATTTTCAAGCCAGGTGGCATCACATCGAAACTCGGGAAACGCAAACAGACAAAGGCTCTAGAGCGTTTCCGGTAAACGAAAGTGATTGGGAAACGCACTAAATTCAGAAGCCAAGCCTTTGCCACCAGCTTTGCGCCCTGGGCTGCTGGATGGGCGTATCCCCGGCGCTGGCTTCAACCCCAAGCGCGGCATTTTCCCGAATACGCGCCCTTTCGCGGGCCGGATCCACAGCAATGCCAGTCGCTGGTGGGTCACGCCAGAACATCAGCCGATCCGCCACATCACGCGGCGGCCTGTCCAGCCTTTGGCTTTCATCATCTACCTGCCGGCGCACATTCGGCGTGGCGGCGGGGCCAGCCGCCTGCAGCAGGGCGATTTCGCCAACACTGTTACCGGCCGGGCGTGGTTGCTGACGCGGGTCCCTCAACGCGAGAGAGGGCACAAGCACGGCCTCAGCCTCATCACGCTGGCTGCGTTCCATGGGGCGAATCGCGCCTGGGCGCGGCGCGGGTAGGCCACCACCCATCTCCGGCGGCATGGAAAGCGGCGCGCGCGTGGTGACGCGGAATTCATCCGGCGCGTCACGAATAAAGCCAAGCGTGCGCGCGGTATTCTCCCCACAGCCGACAAGCAGCAGCGTGGCAAGGGCGGGCAGAAGGGTCTTTGGGCGCAGAATCATGCG
>CAIMVB010000186.1 GCA_903844785.1 uncultured Rhodospirillales bacterium
GCGTTCGGCAGAACGCGAAGTTTCGCTCTCCTCTGGCAGGCAAGTGATTGCGGCGCTGCGCGAAGCGGGCTTTGCCGTCACACCCATTGATGTTGGTGATGATCTTGCTGCGGTGATCCGTGCATTGAGCGAGCCGCGCCCCGATGTTGTCTTCAACGCGCTGCATGGGCGTTTTGGTGAAGATGGCTGCGTGCAAGGCGTGTTGGATTGGCTTGGCCTGCCCTATACGCATTCCGGTCTGCGCGCTTCGGCGATGGCGATGGATAAGGCAGCGGCCAAGGCGATTTTTCGTGCCGCTGGCCTGCCCGTTGCGGATGATCGCGTGGTGACGCGTGCGGCATTGGAAGCGGCTGACCCGCTGCCGCGCCCCTTTGTGGTGAAGCCGGTGAATGAAGGTTCATCCGTTGGTGTCACCATCCTGCATGAAGGTGATAACCGCCGCGCTGCCATTGCGCGTGGCTGGACGCATGGCGATGCCATTATGGTGGAAAGCTTCATCCCTGGCCGGGAATTGACGGTTGGCGTGATGGGGGATCGCGCCCTGGCAGTGACGGATATTCTGGCTGATGCCGGGCAATTCTACGATTACGAAAGCAAATATGCCTCAGGCGGTTCGCGCCATATTCTGCCCGCGCGAATGGCACCTGAAAGCTACGCACAAGCCATGGATATCGCGCTGCGTGCGCACCAGGCTTTGGGCTGCCGCGGCGCTTCCCGCGCTGATTTGCGCTATGATGATACGCAAGGTGAACCTGGGCGCTTGGTATTGCTGGAAGTGAATACCCAGCCCGGCCTGACGCCAACATCGCTATTGCCCGAACAGGCGGCGCATTGCGGCATGTCCTTCCCCGCGCTTTGCGCCTGGATGGTGGAGCAAGCTCACCATGGCGCGTGAAAGGTTGCTCACCACCTCTGCCAAGAAGAAGGAGCAAGGCCGCCCTTCTGCGGCACATCTTTGGCTGCGCCGGTCACGTCGTTTCGTGGGGCCGGCATTATTCGGTTCAGCGATACTGATGGGCTTTGGTCTTATCGCCTATGGCATCGCGGCGGTGGATCCGGCCAGTCAGGCACGGCGGATGCTGGATACAGTTGCCGTTTTCGGTTCGGATCGCAGCATGACGGTGCAGGCGGTGATTGTGGATGGCCGCCAGAACACGCCTTTGCCGTTGATCCGTGAAGCACTTGGTGTTTCCCGCGGGGATGCGATGCTGGGCTTTTCCCCTGAAGCGGCGCGGCAAAGGCTGGAATCAATCCCCTGGGTCGCGCAGGCGCATGTTGAACGGCATTTGCCCGCCACCATTGTGGTGCGCCTGGAAGAACGCCGCCCCTTCGCCATTTGGCAGAATCAGGGCCGTTTCGTGATTGTTGATCGCCAAGGCAAGACAGTGGCCACTGATGGGCTGGATCAATTTGGCCCGCTGCCATTGATTGTTGGCCCCGGTGCTGATCAGGCTGCTGCTGCGCTGTATGATCTTCTGGCGGCAGAAACTGAAGTGGCGGAACGCGTGCAGGCCATGGTGCGCGTGGGCGAAAGGCGCTGGAATCTGCGCCTGCATAGCGGTGCCGATGTATTGCTGCCTGAAGCCGCGGAAGCCGCTGCCATCAAGCGCCTGGCGGAATTGCAGCAGGAAGCAAAGCTGTTGGACCGCCCCCTTGCCGCGATTGATCTGCGCCTGCCCGATAGGCTTGTGGTGCGCGCCAATCGTGAAACGCCCGAAACACCACCAGCGCGCCCGACAGCGCGGAGGGAACGCGGATGAACCAGCTTACCCGCTTGCCCACCGCCTTTGAACCCGCCCCCGCGCCCCCGCGTCGGCGCCGTCATGCGCGCAATGGCGTCTTTGGTGTTTTGGATATTGGCTCCACTAAAGTTGTTTGCCTGATTGCGCGCATTGAAAGTGATGGCAGCCCGCGTGTGCTTGGTTTTGGCTGGCAGCGTGGGCGCGGCGTGAAGGGCGGTTCCATTGTGGATCTGGAAGAAGCCGAACGCGCCATTCGTGCCGCGGTGGGGCAGGCGGAAGAAATGGCCGACACACGGCTTTCTGGCGCCATCGTCAATCTTTCCTGTGGCCAGCCCGATAGTCGGCAATTGCAAATCCAGTGGGAAATCGCCGGGCGTGCCGTGACGGAACCTGATCTGCGCGCCATTCTGCATGAAGGCCGCCGCCGCACTGCCGAAGAGGGGCGGGAGACTGTCCATGCTATCCCGCTTGGCTTCACTGTAGATGCAACGCCTGGCGCGGATGATCCGCGCGGCATGATTTGCGATATGCTGGGTGCGCGCTTGCATATGGTTTCCGCCGCCGAGGCATCGCTCCGCAATCTTGGCGCCTGCCTGATGCGCTGCGATCTGGAAGTGGAAGAACTTGTCTCGGCGCCCTTCGCTGCAGGTTTGGCGACGCTGGTTGAAGATGAAAAGCAACTGGGCGCCACGGTGATTGATATGGGCGGCGGCACCACCAGCCTTGCGGTCTTCAGCGAAGGCCATCTGGTGCATACGGCGCAAATCCCGGTGGGTGGCGGCCAGGTGACGAATGATCTGGCTACCATCCTATCCACGCCTGTTGCGCATGCGGAGCGGATGAAAACGCTGCATGGCGCGGTGCATGGTGGCGCGGATGATGAACGCGAATATCTGCCGGTGCCATTGCTTGGCGAAGATGAACATCACATTGCGCGCATTCCGCGCGCCATGGTGGTTGGCATCATCAAGCCGCGGCTTGAAGAAACTTTCGAGCTGATCAAGGAAAGGCTTGATCAAAGCGGGCTTGGCAAGGAAGGCGGCGCGCGCGTGATCCTCACGGGCGGGGCTTCTCAGCTTGTGGGCGTGCGCGAAATGGCGGCGCGTATCCTGGACCGCCAGGTGCGCCTTGGTCGCCCCCAGCCCTTGCGCGGCTTGGCCGAGGCCGCTTCCGGCCCCGCCTTTGCCGGCGCGGTTGGCCTTTTGATGTGGGGCGCTGGCGAAGGTCGCCCCGTTCTGGATATCGCGCCCGGCCCGGTAAAGTCTGGCGGCGCGGTGCGTCGTTTAATTCACTGGCTGAAGGACCGTGTGTGATGCCGCGCCCTTCCGCCACCCCCATAAACCCTAGCTGCCCAACAATGCGTGAGGAGGAAAATCCATGACCTTGAACCTAACGATTCCGCAAAACCAACATACGGATTTTACGCCGCGGATTACGGTGGTGGGCGTTGGTGGTGGTGGGACCAATGCGGTCAATAACATGATTTCCATGGGCCTTGATGGCGTTGAGTTTCTGGTCGCGAATACGGATGCGCAATCACTGATCCATTCCCGCGCGGATCGCCGCGTGCAGCTTGGCCCGCATCTCACGCAGGGTCTTGGCGCTGGCGCGAAGCCGGAAATCGGCCGCGCATCGGCCGAAGAAGCGACTGAAGAACTCGCGCGCCATATCGAAGGTGTGCACATGATCTTCATCACCGCCGGCATGGGTGGTGGGACCGGCACGGGGGCGGCGCCGGTGATTGCGCGCATGGCACGCGAACGCGGGATCCTCACGGTTGGCGTGGTCACCAAGCCTTTCGATTTTGAAGGGCCAAAGCGGCGCAAATCCGCTGAGCAGGGGATCGAGGAATTGCAGCAATTCGTCGATACGCTGATCATCATCCCGAACCAGAATCTCTTCCGCCTGGCCAATGAACGCACCACCTTCCAGGAAGCGTTCAAAATGGCCGATAATGTGCTGTATATGGGTGTGCGCGGTGTGACGGACCTGATGGTCAACCCCGGCATGGTCAATCTGGATTTCGCTGATATCCGCACCATCATGGCGGAAATGGGCAAGGCCATGATGGGCACCGGTGAAGCTGAAGGTGATGATCGCGCCCGCCGCGCCGCTGAAGCGGCCATCAGCAATCCGCTGCTGGAAGATATTTCCATGCGTGGTGCCAAGGGGGTCTTGATCAACATCACCGGCGGCTACGACATGACGCTGTTTGAAGTGGATGGCGCGGCCAATCGTATCCGCGAAGAAGTGGACGAGGATGCCAATATCATCTTCGGTACGTCAGTTGATGAATCCATGAATGGCCGCGTGCGTGTTTCCGTGGTGGCTACCGGCATTGATGCTGCGGCCATGCGGGAAGCGGAAAAACCGAAGCTGGTGGCTGTGGGCGGTGGTGCGGCGCAGCCACTTAATGCCGTTGGCACCCAGAATATTGGTGCCGCACCGCCGGCCGCCCCTGTTGGGCCGGGCCTGCCCTTCATGCGCCGCGCGGCGCAGGCTGCGCCGGCGATGCGCCCGGCTATTGTGGAAGCGGCACCAGCCATTGAAGCTGAAGCGGCGCCCGCGCCTGCCATGGAAGCGCCGGTGATGTTGGCGCCCGCCCCGGCGGCGCTGCCCGAAATGCCGCAGCTTCGTGTCCCGGTGGCCGATGCCGCGGAACCGCAGGTCTCTCCTGCGGCGCCGCGTCAGAATGGCCTGCGTGGTCTTTTCGGAAAAGTTACGGGCATGGGCGGCATGATGAAGCGCAACCTTTCCCCGCAGGCGGAACCGCAAAGCTTCGGGGCGGAAATGCCGCAACCTGCGCGCATGGAACCCGCCCCAGTGTTTACCCCGCGCGCTGAGCCCGCCCGCCCGGCGCAACAGGATGAAATGAGCCTTGAAATCCCGGCCTTCCTCCGCCGGCAAAGAAGCTGAGGGCCGGCTTGGCCAGCCCCCTCAAGTAACTTCGCCACGCATTAAAGGATGCTTCGGCCATAACGCCGAAGCATCCTTTTTATTTTGGGTGTTGCAGAGAAAAAATCGCGGCTGCTTTTTGCGCCGCGTTCTATAATCGCGCTACCGCAATCATTATCCGGTGCCTGAGAAGAACGAGAACTGATCTAGAACATGCCCGCAGCGCATTCGCGCTGGTGACATGTCCTAAATTTTTCCTGGTTGTATTTTCGGAAGAGCCAAGTGTTTCCACCTGGCTCAAACAGGCTTCAGGCGGCTTGCATGCCGGAAGTGCTGACGGCTGGGTTGCCACCGGTCGCCCAGAATTCTGCGCGGTCAGATGGTTCACGCAGCACGTAGCCGCGGCCCCAAACCGTACCGATCAGATCTGCTGCGCCCGCAACTGCCAGCTTCTTGCGCAGTTTGCAGATGAAGACATCAATGATCTTCACTTCAGGTTCGTCGATGCCGCCATAAAGATGGTTCAGGAAAACTTCCTTGGTCAGCACAATGCCCTTGCGCAGCGCGAGCAATTCCAGAATGGCGTATTCCTTGCCCGTCAGATGCACGGAATTGCCACTCACCGCGACTTCGCGCGACCCGATATTGAGTTGCAGCGGCCCAACGGTAAGGGTGGGCTGGCTGAACCCCTTGGCGCGGCGCACAATGGCTTGAATACGCGCGACCAATTCCTGCTGATCGAAGGGCTTGGTGATGAAATCATCGGCGCCCATGCCGAAGACTTTCACCTTGGTCTGCGGGCGGCTGACACCTGAAAGGATCAGCACCGGCGTTTCAACGCGGCCTGCACGCAGGCGGCGCACAACTTCACCGCCATCCAGATCTGGCAACAGCAGATCCAGGACAATGATGTCGTAATCGTAAAGTTTAGCGAGTTCGAGAGCTTCTTCTCCCGTATCCGCCGTTTCCACAATCATCGACGCATGCCGAAGCATTAACGAAATGCCGCGCGCCGTGGTGGGATCATCCTCAACTAGCAATACACGCATTGATCGCTCCTTTTGACCGACACAGAGATGTTATCGATTTCCAAAACGAAAGGAAACATCAAAATCACCATCTCCCCGTCTCATGATTGAGAATAATATACGAAAGTAAATAATTTGATAAAGAAAAATTTTAAAAAAAATTTTTGAGATATAAATTAACCACCCTGGGCCGATTGGGGGGAGAAATTGCTTACCAATAGATGAATAGAGGCTAAAAATTCAGCCGGAGATTCGCGTGATAGGAAGTGTCCGGCCTGCGGCACTACCTTGCGTCCCAGAAGCCGCCCAAAATGCCGCGCACAGGCGGCGCTATTCTCGGGCGGGTCCACCCCATCTTCCGCCCCATGCAGCACCAGGCTTGGGACAGTGATCATGGGGCGGGCGGCCAGCCGCCGTTCAATTGCCGCATAGGCCGGATCGCCGGCCACGTTACGGTGCCGGTGGCGATAGGAATGGACCGCAACCGCGACAAAATCGGGGTTGTCGAAACTGGCCGCGGTCCTGGCGAAATCTTCTGCTGTGAAGGCCATATTGGGCGACCAAAGCCGCCAAAGCAGTTCACAAAGGCCACGCCGATCTGCCGCCAAGCCGGCCGCCCCGCGATCGGTCTGCAAATACCACTGGTACCAATGGCGCGCTTCCTGCGCCGGGGATGCCGGGCGGATACTGGCCGCAATATCCTGGATATTATAGCCATTGGCCGAAACCAGACCGGTCACGCGTTCGGGCCAGAGCGCCGCCACCACACAGGCCGCGCGCCCGCCCCAATCATACCCAGCCAATAAGGCTTTTTCGATTCGCAGCGCATCCATCAGCGCCAGCAAATCAGCCCCCAAGGCCGCTTGTTCGCCAGAACGCGGCGTGGCCGCATCGATAAACCGGGTTGGGCCATAACCCCGCAAATAGGGGACAAGGACGCGGAAACCCTGGGCGGCTAGCGCCGGCGCCACGCCATCCCAGGCGCGGGCATCATCGGGGAAGCCATGCAGCAGGATGGCGACAGGCCCGGACTCCGGCCCGCTCATTTCCACCGCCATATCCACGATCCCAGCTTTTACCATGCGCAATGTCATGACCGCCCGCCCCCTTTGACAGGTCAGCATATTCTCTCCGGTAAGCATTAACCAAAAGGTTAATGCGTTATCGAATGAGTGATTTAATCCAAAAATTTTTCGCAACCCTGGCGTGGGTTGCGCGCTGGCCATGCGCCCCATGGCTGCGGCGGCCAAGCGCCTTCCTTAACGCCCCGTTACAGCGCGTCAGGTTTAATGAAATCAAGTGGTTAGCCAAAGGTAACTTGGCTCGTCATTCCTTAGGCAGGCAGCGGATATTGGTCCAGATAGGGCTGGTATTCCGGCTCCACCTCAATCGCCAGCGATGAAAGCGTGCGCACCACCGCGCAATAGAAGGAAATGGTCACCACCAAATCCACCATTAATTCATGGTCAAACTCCGCCGCCAGCGCCTTATAGGTGCCCTCGCTCACCCCTGGCCCGGCGGCGGCTTCGCGCGCTGCCAGCAGGACAAGTTTCGCCAGCGGCTCCAACCCCGAATCGCGGCCTTCACTTTCGGCGATCAGGCCCAGGATATCGGCATGGCTCACGCCGAAATCCTTGCCGATCTTCACGTGATGCGACCATTCATAAGGTGAACGCGCCTGCCAGCCCACTTGCAGAATCGCCAACTCCCTAAGGCGCGGGTCAAGGCGCGACCCGTAGCGGATGAATTGCCCAAGGCCCGAGAAGGCGCGCGCGGCCTTCGGGCTATTGGTTAATGCCTTATGCAGGGCGATGGGGCGCTTCAGCAGGTCACGATCAGCTTCCGCCAGATCTTCCACCGACAAATCAGGTACGCGGGCCATGGGCTATCACTCCGGGTTTCGGGGGAGCCTAACCCGTTAAGTTATAGGCCGGAAGCCCGCGCGCCTTGGTGTAGGGCTTCGGCATCCGGTACTTCCACGCGGCGGCCCTGCAGCCGGACCAGCCCTGCTGCTTTGAGCCCGTGCATGACGCGTGAAAGGCTTTCCGGTGTCATGCCAAGCCGCGCCGCAATGGCCGCGCGGGGTTCCGGCAGGGTGACGCGCCCGCCCGGCAGCATCCGCCCGGCCAGAAAATGCGCCACGCGGTCACTTGCCTTGGTCAGCTTCATTTCCAGAAGTTGATCCGCCAGGCCGCGCCATTGCCGGGCCATTTCTGTCAGCGTTGCCTGCATCAACCGCGCATCGCGCCCCAGAAGCGCATGAAAGGCAGGTGCTGGGATGCGCAGCAGGCGGCTTGGCGCCAAGGCCTCAGCGCCGAAAGGCCAATGCCCGCCCAGCATCACCGCCGGCAGCAGGAAGCAATCGCCGGGGCCAAGAATGTCCAAAAGGCCGCGCGCTTCCTCCTGCCCCTGCATGGCCAGGCCAACCGAGCCTTCCAGCAAAAGGTAAAGCGCTTGCGCTGCGGCTTCGGTCGGGAAAATCACGCTACGTCGCGGCGCGGCAAGCGCTTCGGCAGCAGC
>CAIMVB010000187.1 GCA_903844785.1 uncultured Rhodospirillales bacterium
AGCGCGGAAACGCGTTACAAAAGCCAAGCCAGCCTCATCTTGCGCCAGCGCATGCGCGCTGAACCCGGTCTTGATGCCGATATGCAGGAGATACCGCGCCGCCCCCGGGGGACGTCAAGCACTAAGCTTAGGGTGCGCCGATTTGGCGCAGCACCATGGCTTCGGTCAGCACTTCGGGCAGGATCAGCGCCTCGCCGCCGCCCGGTGGCCAGAACAGGTAAAGCGGCACTCCTTCCCGCCCATGGGTGCGGAGCAGCGCGGTGATGGCGGGATCGCCGCGCGTCCAATCCGCCTTCAGATAAGCAATGCCGCGCGCCGCCATGGCCGCTTGCACCGCGTCGCGGCGGAGTGCCAAGCGTTCATTCACCTGGCAGGTGATGCACCAGGCAGCGGTGACATTCAGGAATACGCCCCGGCCTTCAGCGCGCAGCGCTTCGACCCGTGCGGTGCTCCAACTCTCAGCGGTATCCAGGGTGGGGGCGGCAGGCGGGGCGGCGGTCAGGCCAAAGGGCAGGGCGAATAGCAGCGCAAGCGCGGCCAAAACCGCGCCAAGCCCGCCCCGGCCCTGGCGTTGCGCGCGGCCCAAGGCCCAGGCGCCAAGCCCAAGGCCAAGCGCGCCGGCCAGCGCCAGCGCCACGCCAAGCCCGCCGCTTTGCGCCCAAAGCACGGAAACCAGCCAAAGCGCCGCCGCATACATGGGCCAGGCCATGATGCGCCGAAGCTTTTCCATCCAGGGGCCGGGCCGTGGCAGCACCCGCGCCAGCCCCGGCGCCAGGGCCAGCAGCAAGGTGGGCGCGGCCAGCCCAAGGCCAAGCGCCACAAAAACCGCGATGGTCGCCGGCGCCGGCATGACCAAGGCCGCGCCAATCGCTGCCGCCATGAAGGGGGCTGTGCAAGGGCTCGCCACCAAAACCGCCAGTGCGCCGGTCGCGAAACTGCCAAGGAAGCCGCCCCGCGCGGCAAGGTGCCCGCCCGCGCCAATCGGCCCCCCCAGGGCGAAAACGCCGGAGAGATTGAGCCCCACCGCCAGCATCAGCCAGGCAATCGCCAGCACAAAAACGGGCGAGGTGAATTGGAACCCCCAACCGAGCGCGAGGCCCGCGCCGCGCAGCAGCAGCAAAAGTCCAGCGAGTGCCGCGAAGGCCACCACCGCACCGGCGGTATAGGCAGCGGCTTCCAGCCGCACCGCGCTGCGCCCCGCCCCGCCCAGCCGCGCCAGCGCCATGGCCTTCATGGCGAGCACCGGAAAGACGCAAGGCATCAGGTTCAGGATCACACCGCCGAGCAGCGCAAAAACCAGCGCCTGCCAAAGCGGCAGCAGGGCCGCGCCCGGCAGCAGCGGGCCGGTGATGTCATAACCCAGCCGCCGCCCGCCCTGATCGGTCAGCAGCAGCACGCCTTCAAGCTGCGTGTGGTTTTCGGGACGTTCGGCGCGCTTCAGGGTCAGTTCCAGCCAATCCGCGCCATGGCTCAGGCGCTGCGGCGCGGCGTGATCCAAAAGGCCCGAGGCGCCGGGGATGAAAAGCGCTTCCTTCAGGCTTTCCCGCCCAAGGCCGGGTCCGGTCAGGCGGAGCCGCAGCGCATCGCGCGCGATAATTGCACTCGCCTGCCAAGGCGATGGGCGCGGGAGGGCTGCGGCTGAGGCGGCGAAAAGCGGCGCCAGATCGGGGTTCATTCGGGCTTCAGCCGCCAACGGCACATCAAGCTGGAAGCTGCCTTCTTCCGGAATGCAGACATCATCGCAGACCAGCCAGGTCGCCTGCGCCGTGATGGTGAAGACATCGCCGATGCGAAGCCCCGCCGGGGGAGTGATCCGCATCGGCAAAAGCACATCGCCATAATAACCAAAGCTCATTAGCGAGCCGAAGGGGATGGCTTGCGGCGTCGGCCAAGCGATCGGGCCGGCTTGGCTGCCTTCCGGCAGGGTCAGGCTGATTTCCGTGGGCGCCCCGGCATCCCCGGCATGCCGCCAATAGCTATGCCAGCGAGGCGCGAGGCGAAGGCGCAGCCCAAGCTGAAACGCCTGCCCTGGTGCGATGGCTAGATGATCCGCGACCAAACTCACCCGCGCGCGCGGCGATTCCTGCGCCGCGCTTTCCAGCGCGCGCGCCGGCAGGCAGGGCAGCAGCATCAGGGCGAAAAGGGCGGCCAAGAGGGGCATGGCCCATAAAGGGGCGCGAAAGCGCCTTGGTGCAAGCCCGGAAATGCCAGCAGCCCCGGTTTGTTAGTAAACCATTAACTTTTCCCGGTGAGGCTGCACCATGCGCAACATCCTCCTTGCTGGTTTTCTTATCTTCTCCCTGCCGCTTGCGGCGCAGGAACCGCCGCAATGCACTGAAGCCCGCGAAGGGCAATTGGCTTGCATGGCCGGTAAGCAATGCGCCTGCCGCTTCATCCCCGGCGGCAGCATGACCGGGCGGCCGGATCGCTTCGCCTGGGATTGCGGCATTAATCGCCCGAATTGCCCGCCTGATCCGAATATTGTGCAGCAGCCAGGATATGCGCCGCCGATTGGCGGGGTGTATGTGAATCCGCCTTACCATACGCCGCGTCCGCGCTAAGCTGATCGGCGCTTGATTACGCGGCTTGGCCGCGTCACATGGGGGTTATCGAAGGATAATCCTCCCCACTCATGCTCCCTGAATTGCCCGTTACTGAAGCGCTGCCGGCGCTCCGCGCCGCCCTTAGCGAGCGGTCAAACGCTGTGCTGATCGCGCCGCCCGGCGCGGGTAAGACCACCATCGTGCCTTTGGCGCTGATGCAGGAATCCTGGGCCGGAGAAGGGCGCATCCTGGTGCTGGAACCGCGCCGTGTTGCCGCCCGTGCCGCCGCGCGCCGCATGGCTTCCCTGCTGGGGGAAGACCAGCCCGGCGGCACCATTGGGCTTTCTACGCGCCTCGATCGGCAGTTTTCCGACCGCACGCGCGTTGAAGTGGTGACCGAAGGCCTGCTGGTGCGTCGCCTGCAAACCGACCCCGGTCTTGAAGGTGTTGCGGCGATTTTCTTCGACGAAGCGCATGAGAGGAACCTGGATACCGATCTTGCCCTGGCGCTCGCGCTTGATCTGCAACGCGCACTCCGCCCCGAACTCCGCCTGTTGGCCATGTCCGCCACCTTGGATGGCGCAAGCTTCGCCGGGTTGATGGCGGAAGCGGGCCAGGCAGCGCCGGTGATTGAAAGCCTGGGGCGCGCCTATCCGGTGGAGATTCGCCATCGCGCGCGGGATTTGCGCGACCCGCGCGACCTGCCCGAAGCCATGGCCAGCGCCATCCGTGAAGCACTGACTGCCCACCCCGGCGATGTGCTGGCCTTCCTGCCCGGCTGGGGGGAGATTCGCCGCACCGCCGAACGCCTGGGCGGCCTTGATGCGCTGGTGCTGCCACTCCATGGCGAATTGCCGCCAGCGGAACAGGACCGCGCGCTCAATCCCGCGCCTGATGGCCAGCGCAAGGTGGTGCTGGCGACTTCAATCGCTGAGACATCACTGACCGTGCCCGGCGTGCGGATTGTGGTGGATGGTGGCTATCGCCGCGCGCCCAGGCTGGATGCCGCAAGCGGGCTTTCGCGCCTGGTCACTTTGCGCATCGGCAAGGCGGCAACGGAACAACGCGCGGGCCGCGCGGGGCGCACCGCGCCAGGCGTCGCGATCCGGCTTTGGACCGAGGCGCTGCATCGCGGCCTGCCGCAAGCCGACCGCCCTGAAATCCTGGAAGCGGAGCTATCGGGCCTGGCGCTTGATTGTGCCGCCTGGGGGTCTGAACCCGGCGGGCTTGCTTTTCTGGATGCGCCGCCTGCGGGCAGCCTTGCCGCCGCGCGCGGGTTGCTGCGCGATTTGGATGCTTTGGATCAGGCCGGACGCATCACGGAAACAGGCCGGCGCATGGCGCGAATGGGCACGCATCCCAGGCTGGCGCGCATGATGCTGGCGGCTTCTGACTCAGGAGAAAAAGCGCTGGCCGCCGAGCTTGCCGCGCTTTTGGAAGAACGCGACCCTTTGCGTGGCCGTGAAGCCCCGGCGGATATTGGCTTGCGGCTTGATTTGCTCGCCGGCGCGGATCACGCGGCGGCGGATCGCGGAGCGGTACAGCGCATTCGCCGCGCTGCCAGCCTGCATCGGCGCCGGCTTGGCATTGGCAATGGCGTGGCCGCGGAAGGCGATGCCGGCGCCTTGCTGGCGGCGGGTTTCCCGGACCGGATCGCAGCACGGCGCGGGGCGATGGATGGCGCTTTTCGCCTCGCTTCTGGTCAGGGCGCGCGCATCACCGGGGTTGATCCTTTGGCCAAGGCGCCCTTGCTGGCCGTGGCTGATCTCGAAATCGCGGGGACCGAGGCGCGCATCCGCATGGCGGCAACGCTTGATCGCGCCGTGCTGGAAGCGCGCTTTCCCGAAAGGCTGCGCCGCGAAGAAGGGGCGGCGTTTGATGCGCGGACCGGCGCGGTGCTGGCGCGGCGGCGCCTTTGCTTCGGCCCCTTGGTGCTGGAAGAAGCGCCCCTGCCGCAAGCCGACCCCGCCGCCATGGCCGCTGCCCTGGCGAATGCGGTCGCCGAACGCGGCTTGCGTGACCTGCCCTGGAATGACGGAGCGCGGCAGGCGCGCGCGCGCATCGGCTGGCTGCGCCGCGTGGAAGGGGAGGCTTGGCCGGATCTGACTGATGAGGTGTTGATCACAAGTGTTGGTGAATGGCTCGCGCCACATCTGGCCGGGTTTACGCGCTTGCAGGAATTGGCCGCGCTTGACCTCACGCAAATCCTGCTCGGCCTGCTGCCTTGGGAAGCGCGGCGGGGGTTGGATCAGGCGCTGCCGGCGCGGCTTGCGCTGCCGGCCGGGCGGAGTGCTGCGATTGATTACGCGCGGGATGTGCCAACGCTGGAAGCGCGCGCGCAGCATCTATTTGGCCTGGCGGCACTGCCCATGCTCGCGGGCGGGCGGGTGCCGCTGCAAGTGGCGTTGCTCTCCCCCGCCGGGCGGCCCATTGCAATTACCGGTGATCTTGCGGCGTTTTGGGCGGGAAGCTGGGCGGAAGTGCGCAAGGAAATGCGCGGGCGCTATCCGAAACACGCCTGGCCGGAAAACCCAGCGCGTGAGCAAGGTTGAAGCGGCGCCCAATCAGGCGCATTTATTTGCCATCATGCATTCACCCTTGCCCCCTTTATCGCGCCGTCTTGCCCTGATGCTGCCGGCAGCCCTTGCGGCTTGCGGCCCCGCCATCGCACAGCGTGGATTGCCGGATTTCGCTGACCTCGCGCAAAGCGTTTTGCCTGCTGTGGTCAGCATCCAAACCACGGCGCGGGATACCACGGCACCCGAATGGCGCGGCCAACAGCGGGACCGCCCGCAGCGTGAACAAGGGCGGCGCGGCCCGCGGCCAATGTTGCTCGGTTCAGGGTCCGGTTTCATCATTGAACCTTCGGGTATCATCGTCACCAACGCGCATGTCCTTGG
>CAIMVB010000188.1 GCA_903844785.1 uncultured Rhodospirillales bacterium
TCATCAGGCTTGGCCTGGATCAGCGCCGCCACACGGCCCTGGCTGACCAGCGCTGAGGAACGCGCGCCGGAACCGATATCGGCGAACATCGTTTGCACATCGCGCGCGCGCAATTCCTTGCCATTGACGCGGAAATTGCTGCCCTCACCACGCGAAATCCGGCGCGTTACTTCCAATTCGGCGATATCGTGATTGGGTGCCGGCGCCAGCCCCGCCGCATCTTCCAAAAACAACATCACTTCCGCCACATTGCGCCCGGAGCGCGTGGCGGTGCCGGCAAAAATTACATCATCCATTTCGCCGCCGCGCATTGCCTTGGGCGAGGTCTCCCCCATGGCCCAGCGCAGCGCTTCAACCACATTGGATTTGCCGCAGCCATTGGGCCCGACAATGCCGGTCAGCCCCGGCAGCACTTCAACCGTTGTCGCTTCCGCGAAGGATTTGAAACCGGCGATGCGGATGCGCGAAAGCTTCGCCGTCAGCGCGGCGCGGGCCTGGTCATCGCTGCGCGCAGGTTCGGCCGCTTCGGCCTCAGGCGTGCTGACTTCTGCAGTTTCTTCGGCCGGGCCAGCGGGGATGATTTCTTCCATCAGCGGGGCGTCGCTTCACGCACCGCGGCTTCGAAGCGATCAAAGGGAATCGCGCCGGGCAGTTTTTGGGTGCCGATGATGAAGGTGGGCGTGGCGCTGACCTGATGCTCCGCTTCGCCCTTCTGCCGCGCTTCCAGAATGGCGCGCGCCAGCGCGTCATCAGCCCAGGCAGCATTGAAGGCATCAGCGCCCATGCCGGCCATGGCGGCGATCTTGCCGATTTCCGCCTTGTGATCCACGCCGCGCGCATAGGCCCAGCGATCTTGCGCGGCAAACAGCGCGGAGATGAAAGGTTCATAACGCTCAGCGGGGAAGCTACGCGCCACGGCATGGGCACGGAGCGACACCTGATCCAGCGGGAAATCGCGGAACACCATGCGCACGCGCCCGGCTTCCACCAATTCGCGCTTCACGCGCGGCCAGATATCCCGGTGAAAAGCGCCACAATGGCTGCAGGTCAGGGAGAAATATTCAATCGCCGTGGCGGGTGCATCGGCGCGGCCCAAGGACCGTTCAGCAAGCCTTGGGTCATCGGATTGCGCGTGCAGCGCAGGCGCACCCAAAAGCATGGCGGGGGGAAGCAGCAATAGCGCACGACGGTCGAGCATCGGTTTCTCTCCTCCGGAACCGGCGCGCCTTTTCGGGGGGAAGCGGCCGGGCCGATCTGACTGGCAAAGGGCGACTCGCCCCCGTTCAGCCTTGTTTTCGATAGACGCCGCGCGCCAATCTTTCCAGCGCCTCGCGCAAATCCCCTGTGGGTAAACTGTCCAAAGCGGTTGCGACTCGGGCGGGAAGTGCCACGGGCCGGGGCGGCAGGGCGGGTTTGCCGCCGCTGGCCGCCGGTTGGGCGGTCTGCACGAAGCGGAGTCGCTCCACCGCCACACGCCCCAGCCCGCCATTGATCCGCGCCACCAATTCCGGCGCCAAATGGCTGAGTTCCATGGCAATTGGGCCGGAACAGGCAATGGTCAGGCTGCCTGCGGTCAGGCGCAAAGGCTGGGTCACGGCGGCCAG
Organism: uncultured Rhodospirillales bacterium; assembly: GCA_903844785.1. Classification (GTDB taxonomy): domain Bacteria; phylum Pseudomonadota; class Alphaproteobacteria; order Acetobacterales; family Acetobacteraceae; genus Neoroseomonas. The sequence continues at coordinate 1,605 of CAIMVB010000188.1, forward strand.
GGCGGGGCCGACCAGGGCCTGCCAATCCGCCATGATCTGCGCGGCCGCGGGGCTCTTGCGTTTGAAGGCCGGGCGCGTCAGGGCTGGAATCAGGGCGCCGAGGGGTCTAGGCCCGCCGAAGAACCGCCTTTCATCCTCATTCCGGGACATGCCGTGAAACCCCCTTCCGCTGCCGATCTGCTGCATTGGTATGACAGGCACCGCCGCATCCTGCCATGGCGCGCCGCCCCTGGGCAGCGGGCGGAACCTTACCATGTCTGGCTTTCGGAAATCATGTTGCAGCAAACCACGGTGGCAACGGTAGGGCCGCGCTTTTCACGTTTTCTGGCGCGCTTCCCCGATTTGGCCGCCCTGGCTGAAGCGCCGTGGGAGGATGTGGCGGCGGAATGGGCCGGGCTTGGCTATTATGCGCGGGCGCGCAACCTGCATGCGGCGGCGCGGCAAGTGGTGGCGCTGGGTGGTTTCCCGGTGACCACACAGGGCCTTGCCGCCCTGCCCGGCATTGGCCCCTATACCGCCGCTGCCATCGCCGCCATTGCTTTCAATGCGCCCGTTGTGCCGCTGGATGGCAATGTGGAGCGTGTGACAGCGCGGATTTTCGCCGTGGAGGAAGCACTGCCTGGCGCCAAGCCGCGGCTTGATGCGCTGGCGCAGGGCTTTCTGGCTGATCAGCCCGCGCGCGCTAGGCCCGGCGATTTCACCCAGGCGCTGTTTGATTTGGGCGCGGGGATTTGCACGCCGCGCAAACCGGCCTGCGCGCTATGCCCCTGGCAAAAACCCTGTCAGGCGCGAAAGCTTGGGCTGGCCGAGACACTGCCGCGCAAGGCGCCCAAGCCCGAACGCCCCACGCGCCACGGCGTACATTTCCTGCTGACGGATCATGAGGGCCGCATCTGGCTGCGCCGCCGCCCGCCACGCGGGCTTTTGGGCGGCATGCTGGAAATCCCCGGTGTTTCCTGGCGCGAAGAAGATTGGACTGACGCTGAGGCTTTGTCTGACGCGCCGCTTGCAACTTCATGGCAGCCCGTGCCCGGTGAAGCGCGGCACGTCTTTACCCATTTCGCACTGACGATGCGGCTTTACCGCGCAAGCCTGTCGGCGCGCACAAAACGTCCTGAAGGGGAATGGCTGGCACCAGCGGAAGCGGCGCAGGCACTGCCGAGCGTGATGCGGAAACTGCTGATGCTGGCGGGGCTGGCGTGAAGCCTTAGCCCGCCGCGATTTCCGCGCGCAGCTCATCCAATACGCGCAAGCCGCCGACCTTGTTTTCCACATGCCAGAATAGCCAGCCATTGCAGGAAGGCACTTCCTGAACTGCGGCGCCCACCTGATGGATGGACCCTGCCGCCTTGCCACAGCGGAGCGTCCCATCTGCGCCCACCTCAGCGCGCCAACGGCGGCGGGAATCAGTCAACACACTGCCCGCCGGCACCAGCCCGCGTTCCACCAGAACACCGAAGGGAATGCGCGGCTGTTCCCGTCGCGACGGCAGGGCCAGCGCGGCTGATTCCGGCATGGGCTCCACCGCCGCCAGCCGGGCGCGCGCGCCGGCCGCGTAGCGTTCTTCACGTTCAATACCAATGAAGCGTCGGCCCAGGCGTTTGGCGACCGCTGCCGTGGTGCCGGAACCAAGGAAGGGGTCGAGTACAACCTCCCCCGGCTGGGTGCAGGAAAGAATCACACGATGCAGCAGCGCTTCGGGCTTTTGCGTTGGGTGCAGCTTATCGCCGTTTTCATCGCGCAGCCGTTCCCCGCCCGTGCAAAGCGGAATGAACCAGTCACTCCGCATCTGCACATCATCATTCAGCGCCTTCATGGCGGCGTAGTTGAAGCGATATTTTGATTCCTGCCCATGCGCCGCCCAGATCAGCGTTTCATGCGCATTGGTGAAGCGCCGGCCACGAAAATTCGGCATGGGATTGGCCTTGCGCCAAATTACATCATTCAGAATCCAAAAGCCCAGATCCTGCAACGCCACGCCCAGGCGGAACACATTGTGGTAGGCGCCCATCACCCAAATGGTGCCATCCTTGCGCAGCACGCGCCGGCATTCTGTCAGCCAGGCGCGCGTGAAGGCATCATAGGCAGCAAGATCAGGAAAGCGGTCCCAGGCGTCATCCACGCCATCCACCACGCTTTCATCGGGCCGGCGCAATTCACCCTTCAACTGAAGGTTATAAGGCGGGTCAGCAAAAATCGCATGCACGCTCGCCGGCGGCAGGCGGCGCAGCATGGCAATCGAATCCCCGACCAGAACCTGGTCCAAGAGCAGCTCTAGCTGCGTTCCCACCGTGAAATCCCTTGATAAGGGCGCAAGAATCGCGCGCCCGAGTCGCGCGGTCAAGTCAGGTTCAAAACGGCCTGGTCCACCGGGCCAAAACCGCGCCGGTGATGGGGCGAAGGACCAAGCCTTGCCAGCGCTTCGCGATGCGCGGCCGTGGGGTAGCCGGCATGGCGCGCAAAGCCGTAAGCGGGCCAGCGCGGATCCAACCTACGCATGGCGCGATCCCTCAGCACCTTGGCGATAATCGAAGCGCCAGCAATGGAAAAGCTGAGCCCA
>CAIMVB010000189.1 GCA_903844785.1 uncultured Rhodospirillales bacterium
CATTGAAGGGCGCTATTCCTTCACGCCTGGATAGACCGCCCCGTAATACCGGCGCAGTTCTGCAATCTGCGCCGGTGGAGGCTGGCCATAGGCCCCGCGCCGGCTGGTAAAGCGCCCGCCCATGGCGCGCTTTAGCTTCACCGCCGCCTGCCCCTGCTGCACCAGCGCCAGCGGCCCGCAAAGCACCGGCGCGCCGCGCGCGGTTTCATGCACCCCGGCTTCAAAAAGCAGCACCATGGCAACGCCCACTGCCGGGATTACCACCTCTGCCCCACGCGCTACGCAATCCTCGGCGGCTTTATGGAATTGGGCCAATACTGAATCCCGCACCGGGCCGGGCGAAAAAGCGGCCTCCAGATCCGTCAGCTTCGCCACATCCATGCGCGCCGTGGCGGCCACCCGCCCGGCCAGGCCATAGGCGCGGATATTTTCAGCCACGCGCGCTTCATGCTTGTCATTGGAAAACACAATGCCGATGGAAGCGCCCATCTGGCAGGCGGTCAGCAGCGCGGATTCACATAGGCCCAGCACGGGAATCCCCGCGATTTCACGCGCAATGCGCAGCCCAGGGTCAACGATATTGCCGAGCAATACGGCATCAAACCCCTCAGCCTCGGCGCGAGCCACGTTTTCCAGCACTTCGCCGGTTTCGATGAATTCCAGGTAGCGATACTGGTCGCCAATGCCGCCGCGCTGTTCGATGCCATGGATGGCGATTTCTGTGCCCGGATCGGCGGTGGCATCCAAAAGCCGCCGCAGCGCCTTGGCATAGGTTGGCCAGGCGCCCGGCCGGGTCAGGGATTGGTACCAAAGCTTCATCGCATCGCCCCGTTATTTCCCTGCTGATAGCGCCCGATTCCCTGTTCCGCGTCCAGCCCTGGCCCCCTCCCACAGGGCGGCGCTTGTCTGATATAAGGGCGCATGAGCATGACCCTGGCCGATATCCTGGCGCCATTGTCGCCAGAACGCTTCTTCGCCGAATATTATGACCAGCAACCGCTGCATCTGCCGGGGGCTGCGGAAAAATTCGCCGCCGTGCTGGATTGGGGCGGCATTAATCGCCTGCTTGGCATGACGCATATCTGGTCTGAACGCAGCCTGAAGCTGGTGCTGGACAGCAATTCGATCCCGCCCGCGCAATATAGCCAAAGCGCCATGTCCCGAGACGGCGCGACCACGCTGCAACCCATCGCGGCCAAGGTGCAGGAATGGGTGGCGCGCGGCGCATCTGTTGTGATGAATGATGTGGATAGTCTGACGCCGGGCTTGGCGGGTGTTTCCGCCGCGCTGGAAGGTGCTGGCCTCGGTAAGGCGCAGGCGAATGTCTATATCTCCTGGCAAAGCCATAAGGCGTTTCACGCGCATTACGATACGCATGATGTCTGGGCCGTGCAGGTCGAAGGCGAAAAGACCTGGAATATCTGGGAAGGCCGCGCGGAATGGCCGGTGCCGCATGCAATCTTTCGCGGTCAGCCACAGGAATTTCATGAAAAGGCCAAGGGCGCTTTGCGCTTCAAGGCGCATTTGAAAAAGGGCGATCTGCTCTATCTGCCGCGCGGCTGGTATCATGATGCTTTGGCCGAAGCGCCCAATTCCGTTCACATCGCCTATGGCGTGCATGCGCCGATGGGTGTTGATTTCATGGGCCTGCTCACCGAACGCGCGTTTCACGATGCGGAATTCCGCAAGCCCCTGCCGCGGCAGGATGGTTCGGCGGCGGCGAAATATGCGCTGACGCAACGCGCCGCTTTGCTCGGTCAACGTATCGGGGAATGGGCACGTGATCCGAAATTCCTGCAAGCCGTCGAAAATTTCCTGGGCAATTACCGCTATGAACGCGGCGGTTATGATTTGCTGGCCGCGCGCGGCGCTGCCCCGGCCGCCGAAGCGGGCGGCGGCGATGCGTTTCGTGTGCGGCCCAATGTAAAGACCGTGCGGCGCGGCGCCGAATATGGGCTGCGTACCGAAATGGGCGTGCTGGCCATCAACGCACATGAAGTTGAAGCGGCCGCCTGGATCATCACCCAGCCCAGTATTACGGAAGCCTCTCTGGCCCTGGCCTTCCCGGGCGCCAATGTGGCGGCGCTGATTGAAAGGCTCCGTACGGCGGAAATCCTGTTACCGGCATGAAGCGCGTGCTGCTGTTGGTGTTGGGCGCCGCCTTCGCCGCCCTGCCCGCCCTGGCCCAGCAGCGCAGCTTTTCCTGCGTAGGCGCAGAAAAGCTGGAAGATGATGTGTTTTCGCTCGCCTTTCAGCGTGGCAGCGCAAAGCTTACGGAAGCCGCGCGTTCCCCGCTTGCCGCCGCGATTGAAGCGGCGCTGGCGGCACCAGACCGCAATATCTGCATTCTGGGCCATGCCGGGCAGGAAGGCGGCGCCAGCACGTCCATTCAATTGGCCGCGCAACGCGCCCGGGCCGTGACCAATGCCATGGCCGCCCAGGGCGTGGGGGTGGAAAGGCTGCGGGCAGAGGCACGGAGCGCCCAGTTCAGCCCGGCCATTCGGGCTGCCGAACCTCCTTCGCGAACGGTAACAATTGTGCTCATGCCGGCCCCGTGAAGCGCTTTTGGGCTTGCCCCGCCCGGTGCGGAGCGCCAGAAGGGGGGCAGGAAAAGCAGGCCGATTCGTGGCCAAAATGAAGGAGAAGCGCCGGTGTTAACGCGTCGTTCCCTGTTTGCGATTGGCGGTGCCGCCCTGCTGTTGAATGGCTGCGAACGCGCCCTGCCGGATGGCCGCTTCCCGCTGATGGAAGTGATGGGCGCTGAGCCCAATCTCTCCAATTTCCGCGCTGCGCTGCGCAGTTCTGGCCTGGCTTCGGAATTATTCGACCGCCCCGGCATTTATACCGTGCTGGCGCCAACCGACCTCGCCTGGTCTGGCGCGCCGGAGCGTATCCGCCGTGGCGAACGCGAAGCGTTGCTGGGCCTGATCGCGGGTGGGCGTCTGCGCTTGCCGGATATCCAGGCGCGCGGTGGGCGCATCCGGATGTTGAGCGGTAATGATGTGCGCGTGGTTGGCGGCACGCCTGAGAATCCCCGTATTCAGGGCGCGCGCGCTGGTCAGGCGCCTTCGGGCGCTTCGGCCACTATCATTCGCCCCAATCTGCTGGCGAGTAACGGCGTGGTGCATATTGTAGAAGGCGTGCTGATCCCGGCGTGACGCAAGGCGCGGCAGGCGTATTCAGCACTTTCCCCCGGCGCGCCGTTCTTGGCGCGCTTCTTTCGCTGCCTGCGCTGGCTTTTGCCAGCGAAACCCCTTTTCGTGTGCTGGTAGTCAGCAATGGCTGGCATAGCGGCATAGCGCTGGCGCGCGCTGATGTGCCGGAAGGCATCATCCCCGAAATCGCCGATTTCCCCCATGCCCGGTTTTTTGAATTCGGTTGGGGCGATGCGGAGTTTTACCCGGCGCAGGAAGCTGGCGCCTGGCTTGCACTGCGCGCAGCCTTTCCGGGCCCGGCAGTGCTGCATTTGGCCGGATTGCCGGATCACCCAGCGCGGCTTTGGCCCAATGTCACTATCCTATCCTTCGCGGTTAGCGCGGATGGCTTGCGCCGTTTGTTGGTATATCTGCGCCAGAGTTTCCACCGCGCCGGGGCGGGGCGCGCAGTGGTCTCCGCACGCGGCATCTATCCCTTCAGCCTATTCTATCCGGCGATGGGGCGGTTCCATGTGTTCAATACGTGCAATAGTTGGACCGCGCAGGCGCTTACCGCCATGGGCCTGCCGGCATCGCTTGGCGGGGTGAATACTGCGGAAGATCTGGTGGCGCGTATTCGCCCATACGCGCTGGCTGAATAACTCAGCCTTCCTTCGCCTCACCTATGGGGGGCGCTTCGCGCGTCATGCCGGCCAGCACTTCCGCCACATGGCGCACCTTCACGGAAGACCCTTCGCGCTTTAGCCGCCCGGCCATATTCAACAGGCAGCCCATATCCCCGGCCAGCAAGGTACCCGCACCGGTCGCTTGAATATCGCGGCATTTATCTGTGACCATGCGCACGGAAATATCTGGATATTTCACGCAGAAAGTTCCGCCAAAGCCACAGCAGATTTCCGGTTCCGCCAATTCAATCAGGCTTAAGCCTTCAACACTGTTCAGCAATTTGCGGGGCTGCGCCTTCACGCCCATCTCACGCAGGCCAGAGCAGGAATCATGATAGGTCACGCTGCCATCCAGCCGCGCAGCCACTTTTTCCATGCCCATCACATCGGTCAGGAAGGAAACCAATTCATGCGTGCGCGCGGCAAGCGCTTCAGATTTACCGCGATAATGCGGGTCATCATCAAATAGCGCTGGGTAGTGATGCGCGATCATGCCGGCGCAGGAACCGGAAGGCGCCACCACGTAATCATAGCCCTGAAAGGCATCCACCACCGCGCGCGCCAGCGCTTTGGCATTGGCGCGATCGCCGGAATTATAGGCGGGCTGGCCGCAGCAGGTTTGGCTGGGCGGCACTTCCACCAGGCAGCCGGCTTCTTCCAGCAGCTTGATGGCGGCAAAGCCAACATTGGGCCGATAGAGGTCCACCAGGCAGGTGACAAAAAGTGCGATGCGCGGGCGGGCTTGGGTCATGGGGATAGAATAGCCTTGCCGATGCCTGCTGGCGATATGGGGTGGCGCTTCAATTCAGCCGCTGGCGCAATTCTATGGCCAGGGCGCGGACCCGGGCGGCGGCTTCGCCTTCCGGCACTAATTCCAGGAAGCGATCCAGGCAGCCCAAAGCCGCGCCAATGCGTTCCAGGCGCTGGTTCATCAGCCCCGCTTCGCGCCATAGCGCGGCTTGGTCCGGCGCCAGGCGCAGCATATCTTCCGTGGCGGCCAGGGCGGTCTTGATTTCGCCCGAACGCAAGCGCCGAAGCTTGATGTTGTTTTGCAGGCGCAGCAGCACTTCGCGCCGCGTCATGGGGCGCAGCACGCCTGGGCGCAATTCAGCCTTTTCGCCTTCCACGCGCTTGATCAGGGCGCGCAAATCCTGCGCTTCCAGTACCTTGCCGCCGGCAAAGACATCCAGAATCAGCTTGCCGCGCGGGCCTTCCAAGGCCAGCAGGAAATGGCCGGGGAAATCCACCCCATAAGCGGCCCAGCCCGCAGCATCCGCCGCATGCAGCCACAAAATGCCCAGCGCCACGGGCAGACCACGCCGGCGTTCCACCACGCGGATCAGATTGGCATTGGCCATATCCTCATAGGTCTCGGAATCGCCCTGATAGCCAAAGCGCCCATGCAACGCCTCGGCCAGTATCAACCGGCGCGCTTCCAGGTCACCCTTATCCGCCTTGCTATCCAGCGTGGCGGCTTCCACCACGCTGCGCGCGATATCAGTAAAATGCGCCGCCACTTGGCGCCAATCGGCATCAGGCGCATCCACCCGAGCCAATTGCAACGCTACCGCCGCGATATCGAGTTCCGCATCGGGCAAATTGCCGGCGGCTTCTATCGCGCTGCGTGGTTCGGGGGCGTGGATGGTGGTCATTGGGGTTAAGTTTACGTCTTATTCAGGGGCGATCAAGTTTTATCGGCCTTGGTCAGCGCAGCAGTAGCGGCAGCATTGAATCAAGCCGCAAAAGCCCCTCATCAGTCGCGCAAAGCCGATTATTTTCGCTCCAGAGGAGATAGTTTTCCTCCAGGCATGCGGTCAGCATGGTGGGATCGATCACTTCCGCGAAGGATAGCCCAGCGCGGGCTTCGATTCGACTGGGGTCGATCCCTTCTGTCAGACGAAGCCCCATCAACATGGCTTCGCGGCCAACTTCTTGGGGGCTGAGGGTTTCGCATTCCACCGCCGCATGGCCTTGGGCTTCCACCAAGCGCAGCCATTCTTCCGGTGCGCGGTGGCGGCGCGAAGCCTGAATGCGCCCATCACGCAGCACACGTTGATGTGCGCCAGCGCCAATGCCCAGGTAATCGCCATAGCGCCAATAGGCCAAATTATGTCGGCTTTCCGCGCCTGGCTTGGCGTAATTGCTGATCTCATAGGCCTGCAAGCCAAAGCGCGCGGCTTCCTCAGCGGTGGCCAGATAAAGCCGCGCCGCATCGTCTTCCGCGGGCAACGCAAAGGCGCCGCGGCGATAGAGCGTTTCAAACTGCGTGCCCGGTTCAATGGTCAGCTGATAAAGCGAGAGATGATCCGCCGCGAGTGCCAAAGCCTCACGCAATTCCGCCCGCCAGGAAGCTTCCTGCTGGCCAGGGCGCGCATAGATCAAATCAAAGGAAAGGCGCGGGAAAATACCGCGCGCGGCTTCCAGTGCGGCAATCGCCTGCGCCACATCATGCTTGCGGCCAAGAAAGCCCAGCGCTTCGGCATTCAAGGATTGCACGCCAAGGCTTGCGCGATTGACGCCGGCTTGCCGAAATGCCGAAAGCTTCGCTGCCTCCACGCTGGTTGGGTTGGCTTCCAGCGTGATTTCGATATCGGGTAGCGGGTCGAAGAAAGCCGAAGCATCTTCTATCAGCACGGCGACGGTTTCCGGCGCCATCAGGCTTGGCGTGCCGCCGCCGAAGAAAATACTCGCCAAGGGGCGGCGGCCGATTAGTGCGGCTTCATATGCCAATTCGCGGCGTAGCGCGGCACGGAAGCGCGCTTCATCTACCCTGTCGCGGACATGGGAATTGAAGTCGCAATAAGGGCATTTGGCCGCGCAAAACGGCCAATGAATGTAAAGTGCAAGCGGTTCCACGCGCTGCCTTTAGCCTATTCCAGCTTCACGCCGGAAGCCTCCACCACCGGCAGCCACAGCGCCAATTGCGCCTGCCAGAAGGTGTTGAAATCAGCGGCACTGCTGCCCACCGGATCGGTGCCGGCTTCCACCAGCTTTTGCGCAATGGCCGGGTTAGCCACAGCGGCGCGCGTGGCGGCTTCCAGCCGCGCGATCTGCGCGGGCGGTGTCGCCTTATGGACGAAAATGCCCATGAAATTCATGATCTCGAAATCCGGCAGCCCTTGCTCGATCGCGGTCGGCATATCGGGCAGCAAGGGACTTCTTTCGCGCGACAGCACCGCGAGTGCGCGAATGGACCCGGCACGCACATGCTGCTGTTGCGATGCAATGCCCTCAGTCAGGAAATCCACATTGCCCGCCATCATATCGGCAAATACCAAGCCCGCACCGCGATAGGGCACGTGTTCCGCCGTGGTATTGGTACGCATATTCAGCAGGTGGGACCCCAGATGATTGATCCCGCCGGTGCCGGAAGAACCATAGGTCAGCCGCCCAGGCCGCGCGCGCATCAGCGCAATGAATTCCTGCAAATTCTGCGCGGGCACATGCTTGCCCACCGTCAGCAGCATCGGCATCGAAATCACTTGCGACACCGGCGCGAAACCATTGCGCGGGTCCTGCCGCGGGTTCTTCACCATGCCGGCATTCAGCACCGCATTGGTGATGGTAAACAGCGTAATGGTCTGCCCATCCGCCGGTGCCCCCAGCACGGCCTCCGCCCCCAAAATCCCGGCGGCGCCGCCGCGATTTTCCACGACAACGGGCGCACCGCCCAGCGCTTCCTGCATGCCCGGTGCCAGGATGCGGCCAATCACATCTGTCGCCCCGCCTGGCGCGAAGGGGATCACCATGCGGATTGGCGCGCCTTGCGCGCGTACCGAAAGCGCGGGCGCAGCCAGCAGCGCGCCCAGTATCACATCACGGCGTTTCATCATGGCGGGTTTCCCTATCCCAAAAGATATTCGGCATTGCTGCGCAGGCAGACATCGCGGATGCGCGCTTGCAGGCTTTCCGGCACGGGAATGCCCTCACGCAATCTTGTCTCACGCGATTCCGCTTCCGGGTCGCCCGGCACCAATACGGGCAAAGCCGGATCAGCGGGCGGTGTGGCGTGCAGCACATCCACCACCTCATCCAAATCAGCTTCAAAGGCGCCGTCTTCACGAAACGCCTTGGGGTCAATCGCCATGAAGAAATGGCCAAGATTATCGGGGTCTTCCGGGCGTTGTGTGCGCACGCGAATGGGGGAGAAAGAAGCGCCAGAAAGCGCGCCACCCAGAATATGCACCATCAGCCCAAGCCCATAGCCCTTATGGCTTGCCATATCCGGCGTGCCGCCAACGGGCGTCAGCCCGCCCATGGGTTGGTTCTTGATGATATCCCAGGCGCGTGCGGCATCGGTCACGGCCTGGCCCGCGCCATCCAGCACCCAGCCTTCGGGTAGGGGTTTGCCGCGCAGATCATAGACCTTCACCTTATTCGCCGCCGTGGTGCTGGTTGCCATATCCAGCCGGAAAGCGCGGTTGCGCCCGGCAGGTGCGGCGAAGGCCAGCGGATTGGTCCCCAATACCGGCACCGCGCCGCGCGTTGGCACCACACCTACGGTGCGTGTCGCGCTGGTTACCATGCCAATCAGCCCTTCGCGTGGTGCCATGGCGGCGTAATAGCCAGCCGCGCCGAAATGGTGCGAATTGCGGACGGTGACAACACCAACACCGGCGATCTTTGCCTTCGCCATCGCCAATTCCATGGCAAAGACGGAAGCGGGATGGCCCAGCCCCGCATCAGCATCCACCAAAGCTGTCACGATATTCTCCCGCACAATATGCGGACGCGCGGCCAGGTTGAGCTTACCTTTGCGGCGCGATTCATCATAATCCATCAGCATTGAAATGCCGTGGCTATCCACGCCGGCCAGATCGGTTTCGATCATCACCTCGGCGGTGGTTTCAATCAATTTCGGGTCCATGCCCCAAGCGGAGAGCACGGCAATGATTTGGGCGCGGCAGGTTTCAGCCGAAATAAGCGGCAAGGCGGGGCTCCTGTTATCGAAGCCCTATCCTAAACCCGCTATTTCACTTCGCGCCACTACTGCGCGCCCGGTTCACCTGCGTTCGCGATAGACGCTATAAATCTCTGCTTGGCCGCAGTTTCCGGGCCGCCAAGTGATTCCACTTGGCTTGGTCTAACGCTTCTTGCCGCCGACGCGTTCCATGGAAGCGATACGCAGCGCAGCCTTGCCGGACGCTTTGGCGATTTCATTGTCCTGCGCTTCAATTTCCTTGCGCGCGGGCAGGTCACCATCAAGCCCACCTAGCAATTCAGCGGGCACTTTGCGGTTGGAACGGCGGCTGCCATCCTCATAAAGAACATCAAAAAGCACGAAGCGTGCCTGCGTTCCTGGCTTATTGGCCATGTCAATCTCCTTCAGTCTTCAGACTGCTTTTGGGCGTCGGCATTGGCATCGGTGTCTGCTTCAGCATCGCCTTCGCCTTCGGGCGCGTCTTCGCCGGATTTGCGCCGCGCTACCGCTTCCTTCAGCGCTTCCAGCTTCGCTTCCTTGCGCGCCTGCTTCGCCCTGTTCACCTCAGCACGATTCTGACCGTAATTCGGTTTGCGCGCCATGCCGCTTCTCCAAACATAAAAAAGGAAACGGGGCGGCACTGGGCCACCCCGTCCCCGATAGATTGCCGAACTTTACAGCGCTAAAAAGCGCTGCAGTTACGGATCAGATCTTGCGCAGATTGCCGGCAGAGATCTTGCCCTGCTGGCCCTTCTGCAATTCAAAATCAATCTTGTCGCCTTCGTTCAGGCCTTGCAGGCCAGAACGCTGGACATCGCTGACATGGACGAAGACGTCCTTGCTGCCATCATCGGGTTGGATGAAGCCATAACCCTTAGTAGCGTTGAACCATTTTACAGTGCCGGTTGCCATGCTGTTCGCTCCGGTTGAGGAAAAGCCGTCGCACGGAATCGCGCTACGGGCCGACCATCGCTACAGCCCAACCATGGGAAGGCACGGGAAGCAGGTTTGAGGGGACTTGCCAAACCTTCATAGGGTTGGGCCGGAACGCCCAAACCGGACGAGGTGACGAAACGCATATGGGCTTTTCCTGGCCCAATCGCAACCTTTACTTTCAAATAAGCGAAAAAAGCCCGTGATGCGCTATTCCAGCCAATGCCGAGACGGGAGCACCACCACCCCATTCGAACGCCCGCCATTGAAGGTTTCGATGCGCGCAGCATAGCCCTGAGCCGCGATCATGCCCGTTGGCACATCAATCGCGACGCGCCCGGCAATCGCAATCCGCGCTTCCTGCCCGGTATTGCCAAGCGGACCGGCCAATTCCACGGCGCATATCGCCACCAGCACTTGGCGCGCGCCCAGGCGCGAAAGACCCTCTGGCCGGCAGGTTGCGCCGCGGGCTTGGTCTGGGATGGGCATTTCGAAAATAGCCCCAGGCGCAAGGCGCCGTGCCGTCAGGCTCCAGCTTTCGAATTGCCGGCGCCAGGGCACCAAGGCGCCATCGCGTGCTGCGTCAAGGGGTTCATGGGTGAAGCTGATGATGCTGCCATCATCGCGCCGCAGCACTGCAAGCTTTTCGCCGCGCAATACTTCTGGTGCCAGGCTAAGCCGCACCGCACGCGCCGCCGCATCACGTTCCACCGCCGCCACAGACAGGCAATCGCGGCGCGGCGCGCGATCCGGCCTTTCTGATTGCTCACGGCACAGCTTGCGCCAAGGGCCCCAGGCGGCACCGCCAATCGCCACGGGCGTGGTGAAGGCGGTAACGGGCGCGCTGAGCGGCAAGGACGGCGCGGCGCTGCGCCAATCCGGCGCTTGTGCGGCCGCGCCGCCGCCCAGAAAGCTCAGCGCGATCAGGATGCAGCGCAACAAAGGCTAGAAAGGCTCGGGCGCTGGAATGGCGTTGATGCCAAGGCTGCGCGCCGTGTCGGCCAGAATATCCCAAGTGGTCCCATCCACTGGAATGCCGCCCGCCAACCGCGCCGCGCGTGTTGCCCTTTCCTTCTCACCGGCGACCAGCACGGGTTGATCCGGATCAGCGGGCGGTGAGGCTTTCACATGCGCGATCACCGCGGCCATTTCAGCGCGGAAGGCGGCCAAATCGCCAAAGCGCCCCGGATCAATCACGAAGGAAAGCCAGCCATTGACGATGCTGCCATCCTTTGTGTGATGCGGCGCGGCTGTGACGCCGCCAATCAGCGCGCCGGCCAGGATTTCGCACATCAAGGCCAGCCCATAGCCCTTATGCCCGCCGAAAGGCAGCAAAGCGCCGCGTGGTTGATCGCGATACAGCACGCCCGGGTCATTGGTGGGTTGGCCCTTGGCATCCACCAGCGCGCCATTGGGCACTGGCTTGCCGGCATTGAAAGCAACGCGGCATTTCCCAAGCGCAATCGCCGCCGTGGCAAAATCCAGGATCAGCGGATGTTCGCCTTCGGCAGTCGCCGGCACCGCGACACAAACGGGATTGGTGGACATGCGCCCATCACTCCCGCCAAAGGGCGCCACCGCGCCGGGGCCGGAAACGCCATTGACGAAATGAACCGAAATCATCCCCGCGCGCGCCGCCTGTTCTCCGTAGGACCCGATGCGCCCCAGATGATGCACATTGCGCAGCGCCATCACCGCATGGCCATGCTGGCGCGCAGCATTGATCGCCCAATCCATGGTGATGCGCCCAATGCGCTGGCCATAGCCCATCTTGCCGTCAAACACGGCAAGGGATGGTTCCTGCCGCACCGCTTCCGGCATGACGCCGGCATTAAGCTTGCCGGCGCGAAGATTTTCCACATAGCGCACCAGCAGCATGATGCCATGGCTGTCATGGCCTTGTAGATTCGATTCCAGCAAATGGTCCGTCACCATCGCCGCTTCATCTTCCGCGCTACCACCAGCGCGGATCATGGCATGCACCAGGCCGCGCAGCGCGGCAGGATCAACTCGGAGTATCGGGGCGGCTTTCATGATTCCCTCCAGGGGCGGCGCTGCCAAAGGCCGCGTAAGTCTTTTTCATTGCGTTCAACCTCGGCGCGATAGGCATCACCAATCAGTGGCGATAAAGGCAGGCCAAGACGTTCCGCTTCCTTGATGAAGTTCGGATCAGACAGCGCGGCGCGGAAAGCAGATTCCAGCCGTGTGCGGATTTCGGCCGGCAGGCCGGGCGGTGCCACCACGCCGCGCGTGGCGCCGCTGATCAGATTGAAACCTTGCTCGCCAAAGGTTGGCACCTCCGGCGTGCCTGCCCAGCGCGTGGCGGCGGCCTGGCCAAGCGCGCGGATCCTGCCATCACGCAGCAGGGCTAAGCTCTCACTCATGTTGAAGGCGCCGACTTGCAAATGCCCGCCCAGCAGCGCGGTGGAAAGCGGTGCCATGCCATTGAAGGGCGCATGGGTCATGGGTGGTACGCTGGCCATTTCCTCAAAGGCGATCACCAGCAAATGATCATCGGAACCAATGCCGGTGCTGCCATAGGAAATCTGCCCTGGCCGTGCTTTGGCCGCAGCCACCAGATCAGCCAGGCTGCGCAAAGGCGAATTGGCGGCAACAAACAGCCCGCCGGGATCATCCACCACATTGGCGATATAAGTGAAATCCAGTGCCTTGTAGCGAACCTGCCGTTCCATGGGATAGGTCACCAAGGCGGGCACGGAGGTCGCCGCCAGCGTATAACCATCAGGCGCGGCACCAAAGGCCACTTCCCAGCCAAGCTGCCCGCCGGCGCCGGCCCGATTGACCACAACAAACCGCGCGCCCGGCAATTGCGCCTGAAGCCCCGGCAGAATCATGCGCGCCATGGTGTCCACCCCGCCGCCCGGCGGGAAGGGGACAATGATTTCAATCGGTCTATCACCCGGCCAAGCGGCATGGGCGATGCGCGGTGCGGCAAGCGCCGAAGCGGCAAGCCCGGTCAGCATAAGGCGACGTGACGGCATGGTGTTCTCTCCCGGTTTGTTGGTTTTCAGGGTAGTTCCTTCAGAAAGCGATCAAGCTCCTCGCGCCAGAAACGCGCCTGGCCGGTGGTGCCGTGGCCGGCGGTCTCGGGACTGCTTGGTATCAGCAAAAGCCGCGCATCCGGAATGCGCGCCATTGCCGCCGCCATCAGCCCGGTCTCGTGCGGGTTGCGTTCATCATCGGCGGAATTGATCGCAAGCACCCGCGCGCGGATGCGCCCCAATAGCGGTTCGGGGTCATAATCCCGCGATGCCTCATACATATAGATCAGGTCATTGGCGTCAGCCGCCGCCGGCTGGGCCAGGCGCTGATCCAAAATGGCATCGGCCGCCGCGCGGGTGGGCGCGGATTTTTGCAACGCCTGAGACCCGCCATTGGTCGCGATATTGAAAAACAGAAAACCGAGGGAGAGTGAGGCCGGCTGGCTGCTATAAACACCCCCTTGATAGGCCGGGTCGCGCCGGATGGTTTCGATCATCATGCGCCGGAGCATCCAATTCCGCCCGGACATGGCGGTGGGCTGCGCTGCCATGGGCACGATGGCGTCCATGAAATCCGGATGCGTGGCACCCCAAAGCCAGGTCAGCATCCCGCCCATGGAATTGCCAATCACCAGCCGGACATGGCGGATGCCAAGCCCTTCGGTCAGCAGCCGGTGCTGCGCCGCCAGAATATCCGCGTAATTGAACTGCGGAAAACGCGCCCTGAGCCCATCCGATGGCTTGGAGGATTTCCCCGCGCCCAGCGCATCCGGGATGATGATGTAATGCTTGGCCGCATCCAAAGCCTGGCCGGGGCCGAAAAGCTGCCCGGCAAAAGCCGGTGAGATCATGCTGCGCGAAGACCCTGCCGTGCCATGCAGCACCAACACCGGGGTGCCGGAAGGCTCGCCAATGGTCAGATAGCCCAGGCGCAACTCTGGCATCACTTCCCCGTTATGGAACCGGAAATCCCGGGCGACCCAGGTGGCTTCGCGCGGTTCCGGGTATTGCGCGGCGGCGGGCGAGGCAGCGGCCAAGCTTGCCGCCAGCAGCGCGCCTTGCATGATGCTTTTGCCGGACATGGCTTCCTCCTGATCCATCGGTATTGGGGGGAGCCTAGAGCGGATTGGCGGCATGGCAAACGCCGAGACCATTGGCCAAGCTTGCCGCGCCCCGCCCCGCCCCCTATACCCGGCGCATATGCCAGCCCGTTCGGGTTGGCCCCGTTTCAACCGCCAAGATGCAGGTATCCCCATGGCGAAAATGCAAGCCAACCAGATGCGCGCCGGCATGGTCATTGAATTTGAAGGCCAGCGCTACACCATCCTGAAGCAGAACATCATGATCCCCGGTAAGGGTGCCGCGGTGATTCAGGTGGAAATGCGCAATGTGAAGACCGGCGCCAAGAAAGATCAGCGCTGGCGCACCGCCGATACGGTGGAACGCCTGACCACTGAGGATAAGGAATTCACCTATTCTTATGGCGAAGGCGGAAACCTGATCCTGATGGACCCGGAAACCTTCGAACAGACCCTGGTGCCCGAGGATATCCTGGGCGACCGCCTGCCCTTCTTGCAGGAAAACATGACGGTCAATGTGAAGCTGATCGAAGGTGAGCCGGTGTCGATGGACCTGCCGGAGACCGTGACGCTGGAGATTGTGGAAGCCGACCCGGTGGTGAAGGGCCAGACCGCGTCTTCATCCTACAAGCCGGCGCTGCTTTCCAATGGCGTCAAGGTGATGGTGCCGCCCTTCATCACCGCTGGTGAGAAGATTGTGGTGAAGACCGCAGATGGCACTTATTACGAAAGGGCGAAGTAAGCCCTTCAACACCCAGGCAGGCCCTGGGGTCATGTAAATCCGGCCCGTGGCTAAGCCGCGGGCCGGTTTATTTTGGCTTCAGGCTGCTTCCTTGGCCGGCGCGGCATCCAGGTCCGCGCTGATTTCGGACATCAAATCAAGGCCCTGGCGGGTACGCAGCAGGCGGACCACCCGGTGATCCTTCTTGTCGCGCGACCGCTTGATGAGCTTGTTGCGTTCCAAAACATCGAGTGAGCGCGAGATGGCCGGCGGGGAGACGAAAAGCCGCGTCGCCAAATCCTTCACGGTTTGCGGTTCATCTTCACCATAGACAACGACCAGAATGCCCATTTTCAGGGTGTTCAGCCGCGCTGCACGGATCTTCGGATTGACGATCATCGTCAGGCGCCAATCCTTTTTGCTGATGGTGCCGGGCGTTTCGGAAGCTGAAGAAGCGCTCATGGAAGTTCCTTTACGTTAAACTTTGGGGGTGCAGCGAAGCCAATGTTGGGAAAGTAAAACCATTGTATTCGCTGTCGATTACCTGAATAAAAGAAGTCTATTATTTCATTAGTTCTGTCAACACTAAAGGAATACTATAATAATTTCACGGATATAAGTTCATAATACTATATTTTCACTTATAATTGAACATATTAGCGGGGTATCTTCTTGTTTTTATTTAACGTCCTATTCTGATCATCTTCGCCCGGCTGCGCAGCGGGTGCGGCAGGGCGCCCTGGCGCCGCGTTCCATGCCTTAAAAAACATTGCCCGGGTCTGAATAGCACCGATCAATCTTAATCAGTTTTTAACGAATGCGTGATTTTAATTGGCTTGCCGCAAAAGGCGGTGAACCCAAAGCGCATTGGTCCGCATGGCCAATACGCCAGAGCGAACGGAAAAACTCCGATGCAATTCAACTCCATCAATACCAATGCGCAATCGATCCTGGCCTTGCAAAGCCTGAATCGGACCAATGCCGAATTGGCGGGTGTGCAGAAGCGCGTTTCCACGGGTTACCGCGTGGCCGATGCGCGTGATGATGGTGGTGCCTTCGCGGTCGCCCAATCCGTCCGTTCGGATGTTGCGGCGCTGACGGCGGTAAATGAACAATTGGGTGGTGCAAAGGGCTTGCTGCAAGTGACTTTCGCCGCGCTCAGCCAGGTTTCGGATGCGATGCGTGAAGCGCGTGCCACCCTGACGCGCCTTGCCGATAGTGCCTTGAGCACAGAGCAATTCAATCAATACAAAGCCCAATACACCGCCTTGCGGAACCAGATTTCTGGGTTTTTGAACGACGCCAAGTATAATGGCAGGTCGCTGCTATCCCCTAGCGCGGCTGGGTCAAGCAATCCTGAAAATATTATCACGATCCAGAATGAAGACGGTGGGCAATTCACCATCAACGCCATCGAAAAAGCCACATTGCTGATTGCCTCTGCACCGGCCAATGCTGCCGCCGCGGTTGTTTTGTTGACCTCAACCGCATCTGGGGCTGGAAATTTTCAACCGACTGAAGACGCCATCGGGGCCGCGCTGAACCAATTGGGCACCACCGATCAATACATCGAAAAACAGATCAATTTTAACAAAGACAAGATGGATGCGCTCAATGCTGGCATTGGGTCGCTCGTGGATGCTGATCTTGCCAAGGAAAACGCCCGGCTCCAGGCCTTACAGGTGCGCCAGCAATTGGGCGTGCAGACGCTTGGCATTGCCAATCAAGGCCCGCAGGTTTTGCTCAGCCTGTTCCGCTGAACTGTCGCGCAGCCCATTTGGCAGCCAATCCCGATGCAGGTGGGGGGCATGGACCACCTGCATCGGCTTACCTGATCTTTACTAAAAGCCCGACTGGCTAACCTTTGGGAAAGAAAAATTGACCAGAAGTGACGATTCATCATTTTTATTTAGCTTTCGTTAACCATAATCCCTTCATCTTTCCCATGCGCCGCAAAAAGCGGAAGGCAAACCCGGTGGTCGCTACTCGGTTGAGAGCTTCCGCCTTACTAGAAAGGGAAGACCCCATGGGTTTCTCAGTTAATACCAACACCCAGGCTGTTCTGGCGCTGCAGGGCCTCGCCAAGACTGACAAGGAATTGGGCGTCGTTCAGAAGCGTGTTTCTTCTGGCTTGCGCGTCGCAGATGCCCGTGATGATGGGGGCGCCTTCGCCGCCGCATTGTCGGTTCGGTCAGATGTCGCCGGCCTGTCCGCTGTGAATGAACAGCTTGGCGGCGTGAAGGGCATTGTGGAAACCACCTTTGCTGCCTTGAATAAGGTTTCCGATACCATGAAAAATCTGCGTCAGGTGGTCACGCGGCTTGCGGATAGTTCCATCAGCACAGATCAGCGCGCCCAGTATGAAACGCAATTCAGCGCGCTGACCTCACAGATCACCAACTTCATCGAGGATTCGAAGTATAACGGCCGCACCTTGCTCTCAACCAATGCTGCGGCGGGCGGGGGCGACATTGCAGTGCTCCGCAATGAAAATGCGGATACTTTCGATATTGCTGCGGTAGATGGCGGTGCCATTAGCACAGCACTGGCGGGCGGGACTGTTAATACTGCAGCTGCAGCCTCCACCTTCTTGACGGGTGTTTTTACAACGCAGGAAACGGCAGTTGCCACCGCACTCAACCAGTTCGGTTCTGACCTGCAATATGTTGACAACCAGATCGGGTTTAACAGCGACAAGATCGATGCCTTGAATAGCGGTCTCGGCGCGCTGGTGGATGCTGATCTGGCGAAAGAAAGCGCCAAGCTGCAAGCCCTTCAGGTGCGCCAACAGCTTGGTATCCAAACCCTCGGCCTTGCCAATCAGGGCCCGCAGGTTCTGCTCAGCCTCTTCCGCTGAAGTTGAAAAAGGCGATCCCGGCCAGTGCCGGGGTCGCCACCCCACCATGACGGAGACAAAAAATGTCAACGCTTGTTCTTGAACTTCGCCAAGGCGACATGATGATCGTCAATGGCGCCCCCATTCGCTTCCGCAACCGCGCGCGCATTGAACTCACGGCCAAGGCGCGCTTCCTGTTCGGCAAGCAGCTCATGACGCCGGATATGGCCGATACCCCGGCGCGGCGCATCTATTTCGCGCTGCAAACCGCCTATATCGGCGATCATGATGAAAGAAAGGCAGGGCTTGATCAGGCCCGGCTGCTCATCACGGAATTCAAGGAAGCCACTACCTCCAACCTCGCGCGGGAATATCTGGATCGTGCGCTGAGCTTGGCGGAAGAAGATCAGTGCTATCAGGCGTTGAAATTCGCGCGCCGTGTCATGCGCCATGAAGAAGTGGTGCTGGGCATGGCGCCTATCGCGCAATTTGCCACCGCCGCGGATTGATGCAGACGCCATGAACCAGATGTTTGGGAATCGCGGCTACGGCGCAACCCAGCGGGCGCGTAGCCTGCGGGATCAGGAAGCTGATGTCTTCCGCCGCGTGAATTACACCCTGAAAGCCGCCATTCATGCCGATGCCATCGAAAGGGCGCGGGCCCTGGCGGATAATCGGCGGCTTTGGTTGGCCATTGAAGGCGCCATGGCCAATGCCGCCAATGCGCTACCGGAAGCGACCCGCGTTTCCATCCTAAGCCTTGGGCGTCTGATCCAGCGGGAAATGAATGCGCCGGAACCGGATTTCGCCTTTCTGATCGAAATGAACGACCAAATGATCGCCGGGCTTTCCGGCGACCCGGGCTGATCAGCGCCCTTCAAATCATACGCATTAAGGTTCCATCACGCCGGATCGCGTGATGGAACAATGCGCCCGCAATATGCAGCGCAATCAGCACCACCAATAGCCAGCCCCCAATGCTGTGCAGCAGGGAAAGGATTTTCGCGAGCCCTTCCCAAGCCTCCATGAATTTCGGCAATTCGATAAAACCGAGATAGGCCGTGGCACCCTGCATCGGGAAGCCCCAGGCATTGGTGGCCAGAAACCCCAATAAGGGTTGCAGAATCAGCAGGGCATAAAGCGCATGATGCACGGCAGTGGAAGTGGTGCGCATCAGCTTTGGCATGTCATGGGGCAGGCTTGGCGGCGGGCTCAGCCTGCGCCAAGCCAGCCTGGCCAGCGCAACAAACAAAATGGTCAGCCCCGCGCTTTCATGCAGCGCGTAAAAGCCCATCTTGCTTGCATCCTTCACATGCTGGATGACGAAACCCAGCGGCAGCGCCACCAGCATCAGGCCAAGCGTCACCCAATGAAACAGCTTCGCAATCGCGCCATATTGCCCCGCCGGATGCGCCGCATCCGCGCCTTTGGGGGGCAAAGCTGCCATGCCATCCATCACGCTCTCCCGTTTTGTTGCGCTCAGCATGCCATGACGGCGTGGCGTGGCGCGAGGCTTTTCGCAGCATGATCGCCGCCCATGCGGATTGGAGCATGGATGCGCGCAAGCGCTGGGTGACGATTGCGCGACGCCAAGGCGCGCTGTGGCAGGCAAGCGCGCCGCGCCTGGTGGGCGACCCCGCCAGGCTGGTAGCATTCTTGATTGCGGAAGGCGGCCCCGCCGCGCTTGGGCTTGATCTGCCGCTTGGCGTGCCGCGCGGCTTTGCCGAAGGCCGCCAGGAAGCGGATTTCCCAGGTTTTCTGGCAGGCCTTGCGCAAAATTCGGATTTTTTCGCCGTATCGCCAGGCTTGGAATCGGTCTGCCCCGGCCGTCCTTTCTACCCCGCGCGCGGCATCAAGGGCATGACGCGGGCGGCCCATGCCGCTGCCCTTGGCCTGGCCGATACCGCCGCCCTTTCACGCCTATGTGACCGTGCCACGGCAGAACGCCCCGCCGGCGCGCCGGTATTTTGGACGCTTGGCGCCAATCAATCCGGCAAGGCGGCGATTAGCGCCTGGCGCGATTGGCTCGCCCCCGCACTCGCCGCCGGCGCGCCGCTCCGGCTTTGGCCTTTTGCCGGTGCGCTGCATGATCTGCTCCGCCCCGGCCAGCTCACCTTGGCTGAGGTTTATCCGGCGGAGGCGCTCCGGCATCTCGGTTTGAAGCTTGCGGGCTCTAAACGTGCTGAAGCGCCGCGCCGTGCGCTCGCCCCCGCGCTCCGCGATGTCATGGCGGCGCTCAGCGTTACCCCGGATGTGGCGCTGCATGACATGATCCATGCCGGCTTCGGCGCCGATGCCGCGGGGGAGGATCGCTTCGATTCCCTGATCGGCCTGCTGGGCTTGATTGGCGTAGTGGATGGCAAACGCCCGGATTTCATCCCGGCAGACCCGATGATTCGCACTTGGGAAGGCTGGGTGCTGGGCCAAACCGCCCTGCCGCTGAACCCGCGCTGACCTTCAGCCGATTGGCACGCCCGCCGCATCCTTGGCGGTTCTGATTGTCTGCAAGGTTTGTACGCGCAGCACGCTGGGCGCACCGGTCAGCCGCGCGGTCAATTCATTCTCATGCGCCGTATTGCGCGCCACGAGTCGCAGCAGGAAATCCCCGCCGCCCCGGATCATGTGGCATTCGCGCACCTCCGGCCAGGAAGTCGCCAGCACTTCAAATGCATCCAGCACGCTTTGCTTTTGCGATTCCAGGCCGACCAGGGCGAAGAACATCACCTCCCAGCCCAGCGCCGCAGCGTCGATATCCGCGTGATAGCCGCGAATAACGCCTTCTTCTTCCAGGCGGCGCACACGGCGCAGGCAGGGGGGCGCAGAAAGATTGACCCGCCGGGCAAGCTCCACATTCGTCATGCGGCCATCTTCCTGAAGCTCCGCCAGAATCTGGCGGTCCAGGGTATCAAGCGCGGGGTCGGGGGCGGGTGGGATGGTATTGGGCACGGCCCTTCATTGCTCAAACAAGGGTCGCGGCGCAATATCCTTTCAAGACTCGGCTGCGTTCCGGCTGATGGCTTGCCCCCCAGGCGCAGGCAGCCGATATGCGCCGGGATCATGGATGGGTGCGACCAATGGCCGAGACAATTCACAGCAAGCTTTTGATTCTGGGTGCCGGGCCGGCGGGCTATACGGCGGCGATCTATGCGGCGCGCGCAGGGCTGGCGCCCTTGCTGGTGGCGGGGATGCAGCCTGGCGGGCAGCTTACCATCACCACCGATGTGGAAAATTACCCAGGCTTTGCCGAGGCTGTGCAAGGCCCCTGGCTGATGGACCAGATGGCCGCGCAAGCGGTGCATTGCGGCACCAAGGTGGTGCAGGATGTCATCACCTCCATCGATCTCACGCGCCGGCCCTTCCGCGCTGTGGGCGATTCCGGCGATGTTTATGTGGCGGAAGCGCTGGTGATCGCGACCGGCGCGCAGGCGCGCTGGCTGGGTATTCCGGGTGAGAAGGAATTGGGCGGTTTCGGCGTTTCCGCCTGCGCCACCTGTGATGGCTTCTTCTATCGCGGCAAGGATGTGGCGGTGATTGGTGGGGGCAATTCTGCGACTGAAGAAGCGCTCTATCTCTCCAACCTCGCGCGGCATGTCACGCTGATCCATCGGCGCGATTCGCTGCGTTCGGAAAAGATTTTGCAGCAGCGGCTTTTCGCCAAGCCCAATGTCACGATCATGTGGAATACGCTGACCGAAGAAGTGCTGGCGGATACATCAGGCCGCATGCCGGTGGCGCGGGGCCTCGCGCTGCGTGATCGCATCAGCGGCGAGGCACGGGAATTGAAGGTGGATGGCGTTTTCGTGGCCATCGGCCATTCGCCCGCCACCGCGCTGTTCCAAGGCCAGATCGGCATGGATGCTGAAGGCTATATCGAAACCACGCCCGGCAGCACGCGCACTTCCATCCCCGGTGTTTTCGCGGCCGGCGACGTGCAGGACAAGATTTATCGCCAGGCCGTCACCGCCGCCGGCACGGGCTGCATGGCAGCGCTGGAAGCGGAAAAATACCTCGCCGCCCAGGAAGCGGGCCAAGCGGCCGCGGCCTGATGCCGACGGATTGGGACAAGCTGCGCGTCTTTCACGCGGTAGCGGAAGCGGGTTCCTTCACCCATGCGGGTGAGACGCTGAACCTGAGCCAATCCGCCGTATCACGCCAGATTCAGGCCTTGGAAGATGCGCTGAATGTGCCGCTGTTTCATCGCCATGCGCGCGGCCTGATTCTGACTGAACAGGGCGAAACCTTGAACCGCACGGTGCGCGAGGTTTTCGCGAAACTCGCGATGACGGAGACCATGCTGACCGAAAGCCGCGAACGCCCGGCGGGGCGGCTGAAGGTGACATCCACCATCGGCTTCGGCAGCACCTGGCTGGCACCGCGCTTGAAGAAGCTTCTGGATATTCACCCCGAAATCAGCGTGACGTTGCTATTGGATGATTCGGATCTGGATATCGCCATGCGGGAAGCGGATGTGGCGATCAGAATGCATGCGCCGCGTCAGCCGGAATTGATCCAGCGCCATATCGCAAGCTTTGGCTGGCGGATTTGCGGCGCGGCTTCCTATTTGAAGCACAGCGGCATCCCGCAGCGGCCCGAGGATTTGGACGCGCATCGGTTAATCATTTACGGCGACTACCAGCCGCCGATCGAGAATATCAATTGGCTGGCCGAGGTCGGCCGGCGCCCCGGCACCGCGCGGCGCGCGGCGATTGAACTCAATTCCCTGCCCGGCATGGTGCAGGCGGTTCGCAGTGGCTTGGGGCTTGCGGCGCTGCCGGATTACATCGGGGCGGAGCTGGATGATTTCGTCCAAGTGCTGCCTGGGGTGAAGGGCCCGAAGATTGAGGCCTACTTCGTCTATCCCGAAGAAATGAGGCATTCCAAGCGTGTAGCGGTGTTTCGGGACTTCCTGGTGGCCGAGCTTACCGGCTCAATTTGAGGCTTTGTAACGCGGGCGTGCGGAGCCATGCGTTTTTTGCATGGCCGTGTGGTGGAGAACGGGAACCACAACCAAGGGAAGAACGGCTATGAAATGTGCATCCGACGTTGTTCGGAAGGGGTCCGTTGATCCCTCGTCTCCCAGACGTGAAGCCTCCCTGTTGACTTGGCCCGGAAACCCTCGGTTTTCGGGCCATTCTTTTATGCGGTGGAGCGTTTTCCCTTGACGGCAACGCCCATCCCGCTCTGCCATAGCCAAAACCGCGCCTTAAGGCGTGACAACGGGGGGCAAAGCAGCATGGCGGGAACAACGCGGCGTATGGCATTAGGCTTGGGGGCAGGGATGCTTGCGGCCCCAGCATTAAGCCAATCCCTTTGGCCAAGTGGACCCATTCGCTTCATCGTGACCTTTCCTGCGGGTGGATCCACGGATCTGCTTTCGCGCATCTGGTGCAATCGCATGGCGGAAATCACGGGGCAGGCTTTTGTGGTAGAAAACCGCTCCGGCTCCGGCGGGAATGTGGGGACTGAAGCGATTGCGCGCGCCACGCCAGATGGCAATACCATCGGCCTTGCGTCTGTCGCTTCGTTTTCCATTGCGCCAACGCTGTATCGCCGCCTACCCTTCGATGTGGCGCGCGATTTTTCGTATATTTGCGGGCTGTGGCAATTGCCCAATTTGCTGATCACCAGGCTGGATTTCCCGGCCAATAGCGTGCCTGAATTGATCAGCCAGGCGCGCGCGAACCCAGGGCGCTATACTTTCGCCAGTTCCGGCGCGGGCACCACGCTTCATCTTTCCGGAGAATTGTTCAAACAAATGGCGGGCGTGGATATTCTGCATATCCCCTATCGCGGCGGCGCGCCGGCGCAGATTGATCTGCTGGCTGGGCGCGTGGATATGATGTTCGGCAATATCCCGGAAGCGGTGCGTGCCTTCCGTGAAGGCAAGGTCAAGGCGCTGGGCGTGACCGGCCCGCAGCGAAGCCCACAAGCACCGCAAATTCCGGCCATTGGCGAATTCCTGCCGGGCTATGCAGTGACCTCCTGGGGGGGAGTATGCGGCCCCGCCGGGATTGCGCCCGCCATCATTGCGCGCATCGCGGAACTTGGCCGACAGGCGGTGGAAAGCCCCGAAGTGCGCCGCCGTTATGATGAAGCCGCCGCGGAGGCCTGGTGGGTATCATCTCAAGATTTGGCACAATTCCGCCGCGCGAACGAGGAAAGCTTCGCGCCGCTGATTCGTGCCGCTGGCGCGGTGGTGGAATAGGGCCTAGCCCGCTTTGCCTTGTGCACGGGCATCTGTTTAAACTGAAAGGCAATAACGGGGAGGATCACCATGAAAAACACCATCACACGCCGCACCGCTTTTGGCCTTGGCGCGGGCTTGCTCGCTGCGCCGGCCATCGTCAGCGCGCAGGGCAATTGGCCGACAGGCCCAATTCGCTTCATCGGGCTATTTCCGCCGGGCGGCGGGACCGATATTCTGTCCCGCATCTGGTGCATTAAAATGAGCGAGATCACCGGCCAGCAATTCGTGGTCGAAAACCGCTCAGGCTCTGGCGGCAATGTGGGGACGGAAGCGATTGCGCGGTCCAATCCGGATGGCAACACCATCGGCCTTGCATCAGTAGCCCCACTCGCGATTTCGCCAACGCTGTATTCACGGCTGAATTATAGCCCGGCGCGCGATATCGCGCTGATTTCGGGGCTATGGCAATTGCCGAATATGCTTGTTGTCAACAATGATGTTCCGGCGCGGACCGTCCCCGAACTGATCGCGCTGTTGAAGGCCAATCCGGGCAAATACGCCTTCGCGTCTTCCGGTTCCGGCACCACGGTTCACCTTTCCGGTGAGATGTTCAAATACCTGGCCGGCGTGGATATGCTGCATGTGCCCTATCGCGGTGCGGCGCCGGCGCATATTGATCTGGCCGGCGGGCGCGTACACATGATTTTTGATAATATCCCACAGGCTTTGGCGCTGGCGCGTGATGGTAAGGTGCGCGCTTTGGCTGTAACTGGCGCTCAGCGCAGCCCGCAAGCGCCCGAGATTCCGGCGCTCGCGGAATTCCTGCCGGGCTTTGACATTTCTTCCTGGGGCGGGGTTTGCGCGCCGGCGGGGATTTCCCCCGCGCTGATCCGGCGCATCAATGAACTGACGAAGCAGTCGCTAGATAGCGAGGATATCAAGAAGCGCTTCTACGATAACGGCGCCACGACTTGGTACACGACGCCCGAGGAATTCGTGAAATTCCGCGCTGATAATGAAGCCGCCTTCGCGCCTTTGATTCGCGCTTCCGGCGCCAAGGTGGATTGAAAAAATAAAGGTGCGCTGTCTTTTAAGCGGTGCGCCTGTTCCACGGCATCAAAGCCAGGAAATTCGCCATGGGGCAAAGCCCCATGATGCCGGCGAAAACCAGCCCCGCGCCGACAAAGGCAGAAAGCGCGTGAAAGCGCGGGTCCACTAGCGCACCCAGCACCGCGCCCAGCAGCACCAGGCTGCCCGCGGTGATTTGCACTTGCCGCATGATGGGCATGGGCGCGCGCTTGTCTTCCGCCACCGGCATCCCCGCCGCGCGCAGCGCAGGAAGCCCGCCTTCCACCAGCAGCACGCGGCAGCCCGGCGCGGCAGCGGCCAAGGCCCCGGCATTCTGCGCCGTGCGGCTACCCGATTGGCAGTGGAAAATCACGGTTGAACCCGGCGCCACCCCAAGCGCTGCCGCCCCCAGCCGAGAGGCCGGCACATGGGCCGAACCCGGAATATGGCTGCGGGCGCGTTCATCGGCTTCACGAATATCGACCAATACCGCTTCGCCGCTCGCGATCAGGCCGGCAGCTTCACGGGCAGAAATAGGTGTGGCGGTCATGGCAGAACTCCGATGAGGACTGCCATCATTTATATTAGAGAGTACTCATATTCAAGCCAAAAGGCTCAAAAATCCAAATCTGTGTAATGTTCGGGCGGGATCAGGCCGCTGATCCGGTCTTGCAGCAAAGGCCGGAAAGAAGGGCGGGACTTTACCCGCGCATACCAATCCTTGGCGGCATCATTCAGCCCCCAATCCACATCGCCCAGATAATCCAGCGCTGATAGATGCGCCGCCGCTGCCAAATCCGCGAGCGAAAGGCTATTTCCGCCAAGCCAGGGCCGGGTTTCCGCAAGCCAGCCTAGGTAATCCAGATGCGGGCGCAAATTGGCATAGCCTGCGCGGATGGCCCCAGCATCCGGATTGCCGCGGCCCATCAGCGGCTTCATCTGCTTTTCGAATAGCAGGTTGCGCCCGACCTCCACATGGAATTTGCCGTCAAACCACGCGACCAGGCGCCGGATTTCCGCCCTTTCCCCAAGCGAACGGCCCAGCAGCGGCATATCTGGGTAGGCTTCATCCAGATATTCACAAATGGCGTAGGAATCGATGATGCAGAAGCCGTTTTCTTCCTGCAGCACGGGCACGGTGCCGGCAGGATTGATCTCCAGAAACTCCTGCCGCCTTTCCCACACCCTTTCAACGCGCAGGTCAAAGGGAATGCGCTTTTCCGCAAGCGCCAGGCGCACCTTGCGCGCATAGGGAGAGAGGGGGAGGTGATAGAGAATCCGCACGGCGCGCTTATGCCACCCGAAGGCTGAGGTTGCAAAACCGGCTTGCCCAGAAAGGGGATGCGCTTCTGCACAATTCGTGATGAAGTAACCGCAAAGGATGGGGATAGCAGAAAGCCCTTTCCAATCATTAAGGAGGAAAGCGCATGACACCGCCGCTTGATGCATCTGCCGCGCCGCGCAATTCGGATCTGGAAGCCGCCCTTGCCGAAGCGCGGGAGAATTATTCCAGCATCCGCCCCAATAGCGCTACCGCGCATGAGGCAGCCCGGCAGGTGATGCCGGGTGGCAATACGCGCACCACGCTGTTTTACACGCCCTTCCCAACCGCAATGAAAAGCGGCCAGGGCTGCTATTTGGAAGATGTTGACGGCAACAAATACCTCGACCTTTGCGGGGAATATACTGCCGGGCTTTTCGGTCATTCAGACCCGCGCATTCAGGCGCTGCTGTTCCAAGTGATCCAGAATGGGATCAGCTTGGCTTCAGTCGGCGAAAATGAGGCGAAGCTTGCCGCCATTCTCTGCGCGCGTTTCCCCGCCTTGGAATTGGTGCGCTTCACCAATAGCGGCACGGAATCGAATCTGATGGCGCTGGCGGCCGCCCGCGCCCATACGGGCCGCAGCAAGATCATCGCCTTCCGTGGTGGCTATCATGGCGGGGTGATGAGCTTTGTCGGCGGTGGCAGCGTGGTGAATGCGCCGTTTTCGGTGACGCTTGCCGAATATAATGATCTGCCCGGCACGCTGGCGCTGATCCGCGAACATGCCGCTGATTTGGCTGCCGTATTGCTGGAACCCATGATGGGCAGCGGTGGCTGCATTCCCGCCACACGCGACTTCCTGGCTGGGTTGCGCGACGCCACGCGCGAAGTGGGTGCCCTGTTGATTTTCGATGAGGTGATGACCAGCCGGCA